>CAYJFM010000008.1:38709-57093 GCA_964369805.1 uncultured Oscillospiraceae bacterium | reverse complement strand
GTCCTTCCAAAGGCGGTAGGTATTTCATCGAAGATAAGTGCAACGTTATATTTATTACAAATCTCTCTAATACCTTGTAAATATGCTTTAGGAGGAATTTGGACATCAGTGCACCTGATGGGTTCAATCATTAAACCTCCGATATCACCTTGCTTGCAAAATTCTTCAATGATTTTTAACCCTTTCTCTCCCGAAGGGTCATTACCTTGATAAGAAGAATAGTGAGGGAAATGTACGCAATAATCAGGAAGAGGATCAAGGCCTTTTCTAAAGTGTTCAGTCCCTCCAACTGCTATTGTCATAAAAGTTGCGCCGTGAAAAGAGTCGTGGGCAGCTAAAATTTTATGCTTCCCTGTAGCTTTTCGCACTAATTTTAGGGCAGTTTCATTAGCGGTTGCTCCACTTGTTGTGAAGAGCAGTTTGTATTCGTCTGAGGGCATTAACTGGCAAAGCCGTTTTGCGCAGGCTGTAGCTGTGTCATTTGCAAAGCGCCTAGGAGAAAAAGAAAGTTGTTCAATTTGCTGGGTTAGAGCCTTAACGAGGGAAGGGTGGTTATAACCTAGCTGATGTACGCTATTTCCGTGAAAATCTAGTATTTTCTTACCAATAGAATCAATTATATAGGGACCTTCTACAGAGTCTACTGTGCTAAGGCATGGAGTTGATAGAGCTTGACTTAAAAAATATCTTTGGTCATCTGCTATAGAGATTTTGTCTTTTTCGCTAAGAAAACTATCAACCCATTGTTTTCTAATTGTGCTTGTATTGATATCACCTTCTGTGGCATTTGTTTTATTCATAAAATTTCCTTTCATTTTAACACTGAGGGATAAGCCTAATAGAATTAGTTTATCAAAAGAATGTAAAATGGATAGTATAACTCTTGTAAAAGTTTTGTAAAATCAATGGTTAAAATATGTAAAGATTTCCTTTTAGTTAGCTTTGTTTTTGTATCAATATTTGTATTTTTGTTATATAATTAAGATAGTATTTAAAATTAAGGAGAATGGAATTTGGAGAACATTAGCGTTAAACTTAAGGAAACGATAGACAGGAAAGAACTTCTTGGAAACTTAGATAAGAACATTAGACTTCTAGAAGAAAACTTTGATTGCCTTATAGTGCAAAGAGAAAATGAACTTGTGCTTTTAGGCAAGGAAAATGAAAAAGTTAAGGCTGTTATATTAGAGCTAATTGCAATTCTTGAGACTGGTGCTCAGCTTGATACTCAAAAGGTATCCTATGTAATTGAACTTGCTGGAAATGGAGAGTCATATTCAGAGAATAAGGTAGAGGGTGGAATTATATGCTATACTCATATGGGAAAACCTATAAAGGCAAAAACAGTAGGTCAAAAGAGATATATTAGCGAGATTAATAAAAAGGACATTGTCTTTGGAATTGGGCCTGCAGGTACAGGCAAGACTTACTTAGCTGTTGCTATGGCGGTTCAAGCATATAAACAGAAGAAAGTGCAAAAGATTATTTTAACTAGGCCGGCTGTGGAAGCAGGAGAAAAATTAGGATTTCTGCCAGGGGATTTACAAGAAAAGGTAGATCCATATCTAAGACCGCTTTATGATGCTCTCTATGAAATGTTAGGCAGAGAGAATGCTATGAAGTTAAAAGAGAAAGAAGTAATTGAAATTGTCCCCCTTGCATATATGAGAGGAAGAACTCTTGATAATTCCTTTATTATATTAGATGAAGCGCAAAATACAACTAAAGAGCAGATGAAAATGTTCCTTACTAGAATGGGTTTTGAGTCTAAAGTAGTAATTACTGGCGACGTTACGCAAATTGATCTTCCAAGAGGGAAAGAATCTGGTTTAAAGCATGCAGAGAGAGTTCTTAAAGATGTTAAGGATATTGGTTTCATTAGAATGAAGGCTATTGATGTGGTGCGCCATGAGCTAGTTAAAAAAGTAATTAAAGCTTATGAAGAGTTTTCTGAAATTGAAAAAGAAGAAGAAAGCCATGAATATGAATACAGGTATAGATAAGTTAGTGCAGGAGGATTTCGATGGAAAAACAGATACTAATTGATTGTTTTAATTTTGATGAATTAGATAAATTAGGAATGAATCAAGATAAGATTGATAATTTGATGGAGAAGTCCATTCTTTCAGTTATGGAAATAGAAAATATTGATTTTGACTCAATGGAATTAAGCTTAACTTTTACCACTCTTGAAGAAATACAAAAGATAAACTATGATCATAGAGGCAAGGATGAACCCACAGATGTTTTATCTTTTCCGCAGTATGTTGGACCAGAAGAAATAGAAGAAATTGCTTTGGCTGGTATGGAAATTTTTCTGGGTGATGTTGTAATCTGCTTAGATAGAGTAAAAAGTCAAAGTGAGGAATTTGGGCATTCTGTTGAGAGGGAGCTACTGTACCTGTTTACACATAGTATTTTGCACCTTCTTGAGTATGATCATATGAACGATGAAGACAAAAGGCTTATGAGGGGAAAAGAAGAGATGGTTATGGAGTCTTTAGGTATAAGTAAGTAATCTAAGAAAGGATGTTTATGGTAGTTGATGACCAAATTAGAAAAGAACTTTTTCATATAGCACGGGAGGCAGCTGAGGGGGCATATGCGCCATACTCTAAGTTTAAGGTTGGTGCTGCTGTGCTTACTGATGATGAAAAGGTTTACACTGGAGTGAATATTGAAAACAGCTCTTTTGGGGCGACCATTTGTGCTGAGAGGGTGGCGGTTACTAAGGCTGTCTCTGAGGGCAAAATGAAATTTGTGGCAATAGCTGTTTTTGCTGAAGATGCAATAGCTTGGCCATGTGGAATTTGTAGGCAGTTTATATATGAGTTTGCACCTAACATAGAGGTGATTGTGGGCAAAGACTCAGAAAATTTAATAATTAGAAATTTAGATGAAATATTAGTGGAGGGATTTAGACTTTGAAGAGCGGATTTGTAAGTATAATAGGGAGACCAAATGTAGGGAAATCTACGTTTTTGAATAGCGCCCTAGGTGAAAAAATAGCTATTGCGACTGATAAGCCGCAAACAACGAGAAACACAATTAAAGGTATTTACACTGATGATGATGCACAGATTATCTTTATAGACACACCAGGTATCCATAAGGCAAAGACGAAGCTAGGGACATATATGACTGGTCAAGCTATGAATACCTTTGAAGAGGTAGATTTGATTTTGTTCTTAGTTGATGACAGTAAGAAAATTGGACCAGGAGACCAGTTTATTGTGGATGCACTTAGAGAAACTAAGACACCAAAGATTCTGCTTATTAACAAAACAGACCTTCAAGATGTCGAGGAATATGCAAATATATTTAAGCAATATGATGAACTTGGGATTTTTGATAAAATTATAGGCACTGCTGCAATTGAGGGAAGAAATGTAGATGTAACTTTAAAAGAGATAAAGTCACATTTAAGCGAAGGGCCTATGTATTTTCCAAAAGATGCTATAACTGATCATCCAATGAGATTCATTGTAAGTGAAATAATCAGAGAAAAGCTACTAATGTATCTAGAAGAAGAAGTACCTCATGGTGTTGCAGTGGAAATAGAAAAATATCAAGAAAAAGAAGATATTACAAATATTAGTGCAATAATATACTGTGAAAGAAAGTCTCATAAGGGCATAATAATAGGAAAAGGCGGAAGAAAGTTAAAAGGTGTTGGAACATCAGCTAGAAAAGATATAGAAGGGCTAATTGGGACAAAAGTTTTCCTAGAAACCTTTGTTAAGGTGAAGGAAAAGTGGAGAGATAGTGACCATGCACTTTCCAATTTTGGATATAAAGAATAGGTGAGGTAAAGAAAAAGGTATGCTAATTGAAACAGAAGGAATCGTGCTGAGGCAGATTAAAACCAGTGGTGGAAGAAGAATGATAGTTATCCTTACCGAAAAATATGGAAAAATATCTGCTGGGACAAGTATTTCTGAAAAAACTAAATCAAAAGCAGCCTTAGCTCTTAGACCTTTTACACTTTCTAGATTTGAAATATTCAAAAATGGAAATAGCTATAATATAGGATCAGGAGAGGTTCTAAAAAGTTTTTTTGCAATTGGTGAAAATATTGATAAATATATGCTATGTGGTAATATTTTAGAACTTACAGATAAAACACTTAATGAGGGACAGAAGCAAAGAGATATTTTTAAGCTGCTAGTTAGTTTTATGAGCGAAATGGTGGAGCGCAAAGAAAGCCTTGAAACCCTTGCAATAGCATACAAAGTTAAGATGATAAAGACACTTGGATACATGCCAAACTTAAGCCAATGCGTAAAATGTGAGAAAGAAAAACAGGCAGGTGCATTTTCAGTAAAAGAGGGTGCGTATATCTGTGTGGATTGTATACAAAATATTAATGGACAAGTTGATAAAAGTTCGTTGATTTTTATGATAAATTTTGATATAGTAGGTATAATTCTTTTTTTTGAAAGAAAGCCTTTGAGTGCGTTTAAAAACTTGAAATTAGAAAAGAATATTACAGATATATTGGATGAAATATTAAAGGAATACTATAGATATCACTTGGGAGTATCTAAGCTCAAAAGTGATGCTATGCGTATATAGTAAATTAAATATAATGTTTAAATAAAAAATAAGGAGGAAATTATGGAAATTACCTTAGAAAAAATTGAACTGGTAAAAGAACGAACAGGTGCTAGCTATAAAGAAGCGAAGGAAGCTTTAGAGAACGTTGATGGCAGTGTGGTAGAGGCTATAATTTCATTAGAAGCGAAGCTATACAAAAAAGAAGAAAATAAAATTGGAGAAAAAGGAGCACTAATTTTAGAGGCGATTAAAGAAACAGTTGCATTAGGAAATGCTTCTAAAGTTAGAGTTACTAATGAAGATGGAGAAGTGATTCTAAGTATACCTGTAAATGTAGGTTTAGTGGGAACTTTTATCGCGCCTTGGGGAGCAATTATTGCTACTACAGCGGCTTTTAGCTTTAAATGCACAATTGAAGTTGTAAAAACAGATGGAACAATTATTGATATAAGTGAAAGAGCAAAAGACGGTGTAAATACTGCTGTAGAAAAAGGCTCTGATGCTGCAGAATCTGTTAAAGGAAAAGCATCTGATGTTGTAGATAAAGTGACAGATTCCGATATATATGAAAAGGTAACAACTAGTGATGCCTTTGAAAAACTTAAAGAAAAGAAAAGCAGTGTAGGGAGTAAAATAGACGGAATCATTCATAATAAAAAAGATATTGAAGAATTTGCAGAAGACTTTATGGATGATATAGATGATGAAATCATTTGGGAAAGAGAAGCAACAGATGAAGTATCAAATGAAGAAACTTCAGAAGAAAGCAAAGAAGAGAAAGCTAAATAGAAGTAAGTTAGAATATTGGGGGTAAATATGAGTGATACACAGTTTAAAACAATGGAAAAAATCACAGCGCTAGCTAAAAACAGAGGATTTATTTTCTCAGGTTCAGAGATTTATGGAGGACTAGCAAATACATGGGACTATGGACCATTAGGCGTAGAGTTTAAAAATAATGTTAAGAAGGCTTGGTGGAGAAAATTTGTTCAAGAATCACCTTATAATGTTGGACTTGATGCTGCTATTCTAATGAACCCTAAAGCGTGGGTTGCTTCAGGGCATGTTGGAGGATTTGCAGATCCGTTGATTGACTGTAAAAGCTGTAATGAAAGATTTAGAGCAGATCAATTAATAGAAGAATATGTGAAAACTAAGGGTATAACAGATATTGCAGTTGATGGCTGGCCAAAAGAAAAACTAGAAGAGTACATCACAAGTGAAGAAATACCATGCCCAAGCTGTGCTAAGCATAACTTTACATCGATTAGACAGTTTAATTTGATGTTCAAAACACATCAAGGCGTAACTGAAGATTCTAGTACAGAGATTTATTTGAGGCCTGAAACAGCTCAAGGAATTTTTGTAAACTTTAAAAATGTAGCTAGAACTAGCAGAAAAAAAATGCCTTTTGGTATAGCACAAATAGGAAAATCTTTCAGAAACGAAATTACTCCTGGAAACTTTACATTTAGAACAAGAGAGTTTGAACAAATGGAACTAGAATTCTTTTGTAAACCAGGTACTGATTTAGAGTGGTTTGGATATTGGAAAGAATATTGTATGAACTTCCTAAAAACTTTAAATATGAAAGAAGAGAATATAAGATTCAGAGATCATGAGGCTGAGGAACTTTCTCACTATAGTAATGCAACAACTGATATAGAATTTTTATTCCCTTTTGGATGGGGAGAATTATGGGGAATTGCAGATAGAACGGATTTCGACTTAAGGCAACATCAAGAACATTCAGGAGAAGAAATGATTTTTGTTGAGCAGGACCCTCAAGATCCAAAGAAAGTTGAAAGATATATTCCTTACTGTATCGAACCATCACTAGGAGCAGATAGAGTAGCGTTAGCCTTTTTAGTGGATGCTTATGATGAAGAAACATTGATAGATGGAAAAGGGAAAGAAGATACAAGAATTGTATTGAGATTCCATCCAGCATTAGCGCCATTTAAAGCAGCTGTTCTTCCTTTAGCGAAAAAACTTGAAGGTGTCGCAATGCCAATCTATGAAGAACTAAGTAAGTACTTTATGGTAGACTATGATGCAGCTGGCTCTATTGGGAAAAGATATAGAAGAGAAGATGAAATTGGAACCCCTTTTAGTATATGCGTAGACTTTGAAACAGAGACTGATAATTGCGTTACTATTAGAGATAGAGATACTATGGAGCAAATAAGAATTCCAGTATCAGAAGTTAAATCATATATAGAGAATAAATTAGAGTTTTAATTACGAGGAGGATTAGCTAGATGAATAAATTTGCATATTCATTTAATGAAGGAACTAGGGACATGAAGATGTTGCTTGGTGGTAAGGGTGCAAACCTAGCAGAAATGACAAAGGTTGGATTACCAGTTCCTTTTGGGTTTACTGTTACAACAGAAGCTTGCATTAACTACTACGCAGAAGGAAGAAAAATCACTGAAAGTATTCAAGAAGAAATTTTTGAAAAACTTTCAGAATTAGAAAAGGTATCAGGTAAAACTTTTGGAGATTCAAAAGACCCTTTGCTTGTTTCTGTAAGGTCAGGGGCGCCTGTATCAATGCCAGGAATGATGGACACGATACTTAATCTAGGATTAAATGATCAAGTTGTTGAAGGATTAGCAGAACTAACTGAAAACCCAAGATTTGCATATGATAGCTATAGAAGATTTATTCAAATGTTCTCAGATGTTGCTCTTGAAGTACCAAAGGCGAAATTTGACAAAATATTTGAAGCAAAAAAAGAAGAAGTTGGAGTTGAAAGCGATGTTGACCTAACAACAGAAGATTTGAAAGATGTTATTGTGAAGTTTAAAGAACTATTTAAAGCTGAGCTTAACAGAGATTTTCCTCAAGACGCAAAAGAACAGCTAATGGAAGCTATCATGGCAGTATTCAGGTCATGGGAAAATGATAGAGCAAAACTATACAGACAGTTAAATGATATTTCAGCGTCAATGGGAACTGCAGTTAATGTGCAATCTATGGTATTTGGTAATATGGGTAATACATCGGGAACAGGTGTAGCATTTACTAGAAGTCCAGTAAATGGAGATAAAGCTATATTTGGTGAGTTCCTAGTAAATGCACAAGGAGAAGATGTAGTTGCTGGTATTAGAACACCTCAACCAATAGACCAGATGAAGGAAGCATTCCCTGAGGTCTATCAGCAATTTGAAAAAATATCAGAGCTACTAGAAAATCACTATACAGACATGCAAGATATGGAGTTCACTGTAGAGAGAGGGAAGCTATACATGCTTCAAACTAGAAGTGGTAAAAGAACTGCTGCAGCAGCTGTAAAAGTTGCAGTAGATATGGTAAGTGAAGGTCTTATTGATAAGGCAACAGCTGTAAGTAGAATAGAACCAGATCAAATTGATCAACTTTTACACCCTAAGTTTGATGATGAAAAGCTAAAAACAGTAAAAATTATAGCAACAGGACTGCCAGCATCACCGGGAGCTGCGTCAGGGAGAATATATTTTAATGCTGCGGAGGCAGTTGCGGCAAATTCAACTGGAAACAAAGTAATTTTAGTTAGACAAGAAACCTCGCCTGAAGATTTAGCAGGTATGGTTGCTGCTGAAGGTATTTTAACTGCAAGAGGAGGAATGACTTCACATGCTGCTGTAGTAGCAAGAGGCATGGGGAAATGTTGCGTGGTTGGTTGTGCTGAGCTTAATGTTAATGAAGATCTAAAAACTGTTATCATTGATGGTAGAACATATACTGAAGGTGAATACATTTCAATAAATGGAGCGACAGGTGATGTCTATGATGGTGAAATCGAATCTGTAGTGCCAGAGCTTTCAGGAGATTTCGGAATGATTATGGACTGGGCGGATGATATAAGAACTCTTAAGGTTAGAGCAAATGCAGATAACGAAAGAGATTCTAAGGTTGCCGTAGAATTTGGTGCTGAGGGAATTGGTCTCTGCAGAACAGAGCATATGTTCTTTGAAGAAGATAGAATTATGAATATCAGAAGAATGATTCTTTCGCAAACAGTAGAAGAAAGAGAAGAGGCTCTTAAGCTACTTCTTCCAAATCAAAAAAGCGACTTTAAAGAAATTTATGAAGTAATGGAAGATAGGCCAGTTACTATAAGACTGCTAGACCCACCACTACATGAGTTCTTACCACAAAAAGAAGAAGATATTAGAGACCTAGCAGATAAAATGGGAATATCTTTTGAGGTGCTAGCTCAAAGAGTAGAGGATCTACATGAAGTAAACCCTATGTTAGGACATAGAGGTTGTAGATTAGCGGTTACATATCCAGAGATTTTAAGAATGCAAGCTGAAGCAATTATTATAGCGGCTCTTGAACTGAAGAAAGAAAAAGGTATGGAGATTGTTCCAGAGATCATGGTTCCTTTGATTTCTGAAGGTGTTGAACTTGCAATTCTGAAGAAAGAAATAATTGAAACAATTGAAAAATGTTTTGAAAAAGAGGGAGAAAAAATTGAGTATCTAATTGGTACCATGATTGAAATCCCTAGAGCTGCATTAACAGCTGATGTTATAGCGGAAGAAGCAGAATTTTTCTCATTTGGAACAAATGATTTAACTCAAATGACTTACGGATTCTCTAGAGATGATACCGGAGAAATTATAAGAGAATATAGAGAAAGAGGAATTTTTGAAGCTGATCCTTTCCAAACTTTAGACCAAAGAGGAGTAGGACAGTTAGTCGAAATGGCTGTAGCTAAAGGTAAGAGTACAAGAGAAAATATTAAACTTGGAATTTGTGGAGAACACGGTGGAGATCCTAAGTCTATCGATTTCTGCCATAGAGTAGGTTTAAACTATGTATCTTGCTCACCATTTAGAGTTCCAGTTGCAAGACTTGCAGCGGCTCATGCAGCGATAAGAAACAAATAATTGTGAACAAATAATATTGTAATATAGAAACAGGAAGCCCCAACTTGAGTGGTTTCCTGTTTTTGTTTTTTGGAAGGAGTAGATAATGGAAAAACTGAGGTTAGAAATTGAAGTTGTAGGGAATAGTGAATATACTGAAAGGCTGTACAATAAACTTGCTGAAAAGTCAATAGGAACAAAATTATCTAAGCAGAATGAAATTAAAGAAAAGACAGTTGAGTTATCAGAATGCAAGTATTATTTAATTGAATGGAATGAGAAAAGAAGAAAATGCAAAAGTAAAGCAAAGATAAATATAGAAGAAAGGCTGATTTATTTGGTAGAAAAACTACCTTTAACCAAAGAAGATAAGGTTTTGGAAGGTCATAATGTATTAGAAAAATACATACCTGTAGATGAAATGTTGAGTTATATAAAAATTTTAGATTGCAATTGTGAAAGCGTGCAATGTAAAACTAATAACTCAGACAGAACCCAATTAAGTGTTTCATTAGTGGGAACAAATTCTAGAAGAAAGTTAATAAGGGCTGTGAGCGAAGAAAATTCTAACAAAGAAATTCTTTTTGTAGACTTAGAAAGATGGATAAAAGGAGAACTGACTATCGCAGAGAAAGATTTTAAAAAATTTTTATTTTACTATTTAAAAGGCAGAGAAAATATAGTTTATGCTATTAAAGAGTTCTGCAACGAACCAAGTAAAGGAATATATCAATTTAATTATTCTCAATATGAAAACTTCATCTTTACTTGGGAAGAAGAAAAAGTGAAAAGATTAATTAATGAAATCAAACAAGCTGGATTATTTGACGAAATAGTAATAATCCTTGGTGAATGCAATTTCCACTATTATAAAAGAATAGTAGAAATGGGCAGCATAATATACGATGCATCAAAGGAAGAAGAAGGAAAAACAGAACTGGAAGAGGAGGTTTTTGGAGACTTGTTAAAATCCAAAAAAATAATACTAATTTAATGAAAAAATTAACAAAATTAAAGTGTCTTAACAAAAAATTAACAAAATATTCAATAGTTACAGTTTTAAATAGTTAGAATATATTGTATAGTAAGTATGTAAGTTTTGAAAAATTTACATTAAATTTATATTAAATTTATGAAAATTAAACTAGTAAATGTGACTAACGAAAGGAAATAATAATGAGCACTACTGAAATAGTAATAACCCTTCTTGGAGGATTAGCCATATTCATCTTTGGTATGAATACAATGAGTGATGGATTACAGAAAGCAGCTGGGGACAAAATGAGATATATCCTAAGCCTACTTACTGTAAATCCTGTAGTAGGGGTACTTGCAGGGGCATTAGCTACTGCGGTTCTTCAAAGTAGTTCAGCAACTACCGTAATGATAATTGGGTTTGTAAGTGCTGGACTTATGAAGTTACCACAAGCAATATCTGTTATTATGGGTGCAAATATAGGTACAACTATTACGGCTCAACTAATAGCATTTAAAATTGGGGACTACGCATGGGCGGTAGTATTTATAGGATTTGTATTATATTTCTTCTTTACTAAGAATGAAAAGGTTAAAGACATAGGACAGGTACTTTTTGGATTTGGTGTTCTTTTCGTTGGAATCAATACCATGGGAGATGTAATGAAACCTCTAGCAGAACTCGAATTATTTGCTCAGCTAATGGAACAGGTAAAAGAAGTTCCAATTTTAGGAGTTGCTGTAGGTACAGGTATGACAGTTCTAGTTCAAAGTAGCTCTGCCAGCATGGCAGTTCTGCAAAACCTTGCTTCTACAGCAGGGCCAGACGGTGCAAGTATTCTAGGCTTAACAGGATCAATACCTATACTATTTGGAGATAATATTGGTACAACAATTACAGCACTTCTAGCTTCAATAGGCCAATCTATTAATGCGAAGAGAACAGCTCTTTCACATGTAATATTTAATATAACGGGTACTCTTATATTTATATGGTTTATACCACAGATTGCAGAGTTTGTTACATATATTTCCCCGAAGGGGCCAGAACTGGAAGTGATTGCAAGACAGATTGCAAATGCTCATACCCTTTTCAATGTTACGAATACAATAATTTGGCTACCATTCATATTTGTATTAGTTAAGATTGTTACAAAACTGTTACCAGGAAAAGATGTTGATAAATTACCTTCAGAACCAGTATTCCTAGACAAGCATTTAGTGGATCAACCGGCCTTTGCTGTTCATTTAGCATTTAAAGAAATCCTGAGACTTGGAGAGATGACATCAACAATGGTGAAAGACTCTAGAGCAGCTTTAGTAGATAAGAATCAAGCAGCTATCAAAAAAGTTTTAGAGATGGAAGACAATGTGAACTTATTAGAAAATTCAATTGCAAAATACTTAGAGGATATATTAGCAACGGATAATGCCACTGAATCACAAAGAGCAAAGATTACTGGAATGTTACATGTAATTTCTGACTTAGAGCATGTTGGAGACTCCTGTGAAAACTTAGCAGAGCTTGCAACTGAAAGAACAAAAGAAAATTATGACTTATCTGAAAAAGCTAGCAAAGAAATTTTTGACTGTTTTGAATTAGGAATTGGAATGCTAAAAGACTCATTAACAGCTCTAGAAACGGGAAATATTGACTTAGCAGGGTCAGTTAAAATAAGAGAAGCAGAAATGGACAATCTAGAAGAAAGCCTAAGACATTTACATATGCAAAGAGTTAATGATAACTTATGTTCACCAGCGGCAACTGTAGTTTATACAGAGATTATTCATAACATTGAAAATATTGGTGACTATTGTGAAAATATTGCAGACGTTGTATTAAGTGATGTAAACTTTATGGATGCAAAGGTTAGTGACAAAGAGATTTCAGAAGCTGGATCACAAGTGAATAAATAGATAAGAAGGAAACTATTATGGCCAAAAGAATATTAATTGTTGAAGACGAGCCAAATATTAGAGAACTATTATCATACAATCTCAAAGCCTCAGGATACGATATCCTTGAGGCTTGTGATGGTATTGAGGGTATTATGCTAATACAAAAGGGAAAACCTGATTTAATCATTCTAGATATTATGATCCCTAAGAAAGATGGCTTTGAAGTATGTAAAGAAATTAGGGCAGAAGGGATTGACACCCCAGTTATTATGCTAACAGCAAAAGCAGAAGAAAAGGATAAAATCGGAGGACTTGGCTTTGGAGCTGATGATTACATAACAAAACCTTTCAGTGTAGAAGAACTAAAAGCAAGAATAGAAGCTGTATTAAGACGATACTTTGTAGAAAAGATTGAAAATAATGTAATAACAATCTGTGATATAAAGATTGATTGCGATAGATACATTGTATCTAGAGGTGGAAAAAATTTAGATTTTACTTCAAAGGAGTTTGAAATATTCGCATTTTTAGCAAAAAATAGAGGGAAGCTCTTTAATAGAGACGAACTATTAAGTGAAGTATGGGGAGTCGATTACCTAGGAGAAAGTAGAACTATAGATGTCCATATTAGAAATATTAGAAAAAAAATAACAGAAGGTGATAGAATGGATATTATTACTACTATGTGGGGAAAAGGATATAAAATTGATTGTTAATAATATTACTCAAGAAGACTTAGAAAAAGAGTATAGAAAAAAGAGGAAAGATTACATCTTTATTTGTATATTATCTTCAATAGCAGTAGCGGTTTTGAATTTTATGCTAGCATTTTTTGTTGCGGAAAGAATTTTTCTTTTTATTGGTATGTTAATTTTAAATTTTATATGTTTGTACATATTGTATAATTTTTTCGTGAGGCCTGCGCGGGTTTCTGAGAGAAGGTACAAGCAATTAGAGATGGAAAACAAGCATTTAGAGCAAATGAGAACCGAGTTTGTGGCAAATGTTTCACATGAAATTAAAACACCTTTAACTTCAATTTCTGGATTTCTAGAGACATTACAAAATGGAGCTGCTGAAGATCCAGAGATAAGAACAAGGTTTTTAGATATTATGGCTATTGAAACTGCTAGATTAAAGAGGTTAATTGAAGATCTATTAGTTCTTTCTGATATTGAAAATAAAAAAGAGATGCCAGATGAAAAGATTAATGTAAAAGAAACAGTAGCTGCCATTGTAGAAGCTATAATGCCAATTTCAAATGCAAAAAGCATAGTTATTGAACAAAAAATTGAAGAAGAACTATATATTAGAGGTGGTGAAGATCGCTTTAGACAGATGATGGTTAATATTATTGAAAACGGTATAAAGTACTCAGAATATGGCAAACACATTTATATTGAAGGATTATCAAGAGAAGGTATGGTAAGTATATCTGTAACAGATGAAGGAATAGGGATTGAGAAAGAGGATTTAGATAGACTTTTCGAAAGGTTTTATAGAGTTGATAAATCTAGATCTAGAAAAGAAGGTGGAACTGGACTTGGTTTATCAATTGTTAAACACATAGCTGTATTATTTGATGCTAATTTGCATGTGGAGAGTAATTTAGGAAAAGGAACTAAGTTCACAATAGATTTTAATAAAGCAGAATAATAAAAAGATGTATTTTGAGGTTTTCAAAATGCATCTTTTTTAGTTTGCAAACCTCCTGCAAAATTGTAATTTGATTTTACATAAATTTAACATAGACTGCGTTTTAGATTTAACATTTATAGTTTAAGATAAGAATTGTGAAAACAAGCAATTAATAGAATTTAATTATCAAACTATTGGAGGAAGAAAATGAAAAAGAATTTAATGAAAATCGTAGCAGTATGTGCATTATCAGTTCTTACACTTGGAACATTAACTGGTTGTGGTGGAGATAGCTCAGAAGAAGGTTTTGACACAGCTAGTAACATTACAGTAATATCTAGAGAAGATGGATCAGGAACTAGAGGTGCTTTTATAGAACTAACTGGAGTTGAGCAAGAAGACGCTGATGGAGAAAAGATGGACATGACTACGGTAGATGCTCAAATTACAAATAGCCAAGCAGGAGTATTAACTTCGGTAGCTGGCGATGAGTATTCAATGGGATATGCTTCATTAGGAGCCTTAACAGATACTGTAAAAGCTCTAAATATTGATGGTGTAGAGCCAACAGTTGAAAATATTCAATCTGGAGACTATTCACTTGCAAGACCATTTAACGTAGCTATTAAAGAAGGCAATACAGATGCAGCAACACTTGACTTTATGGCTTACATCATGAGCCCAGAGGCACAAGCGATTCTAGAAGATCTTGGTTATGTTCCTTCTTCTGAAACAGTAGAATATACCTCTACAAATCCTACAGGAACAGTAGTTGTAGGTGGTTCAACATCAGTATCGCCAGTAATGGAAAAAGTTGTAGAAGCTTACAATGTAATCAATCCAGATGTAACAATTGAAATTCAATCAACAGGTTCAACAGCTGGTATGGAATCTACAATTAGCGGAGCATATGACATCGGAATGGCTTCTAGAGAAATCAAAGACTCAGAACTTGAGCAAGGTCTTGAAGGAACTGTAATTTGTATGGATGGTCTAACAGTGATTGTTAATCCAGCAAACCCACTAACAGATATAACAACAGAACAAATTAAAGAAATTTATACAGGAAATCTGCTAACATGGGCTGAAATTACAGAGTAAGGCAAAGGAATAGAAGTAAATGAATAAAAATGGGTTAAAAGAAATAGTGATGCAAAAAGTTTTCTTGCTAACCGCCTGCACATCAGTGCTGGCGGTTGCCCTAATTTGTGGCTTCCTTTTCTATGAAGGAGTGCCGGCGATACAGGAGATAGGATTACTTGATTTTTTAAGTGGAACTGAGTGGAGACCGAATAACGATATTTATGGAATATTACCAATGATTCTTGGAAGTATCTATATTACAATTGGAGCGATAATTATTGGGGTTCCAATCGGGATTTTAACATCAGTGTTTATGGCAGAATACTGCCCAAAAAGAATATATAAACCGCTAAAGTCTGCAACTGAACTTCTTGCTGGAATACCGTCAGTTGTTTATGGTTTCTTTGGACTGGTACTACTTGTACCTTTTGTAAGAGAAATTGCAAGAACCTTTGGTTTTGCAGGAAATGGGAATAGCATGCTAACAGCGTCTATAATTTTAGGAATAATGATTTTACCAACAATAATAGGTGTTACAGAGGCAGCAATTAGACAGGTGCCAAGGCATTACTATGAAGGCGCACTTGCACTAGGGGCAACTCAAGAAAGAAGCATTTTCTTTGTAGTTCTTCCTGCAGCGAAATCAGGAGTAGTTGCAGCAGTTGTTCTAGGAATAGGTCGAGCTATTGGTGAAACGATGGCTGTAATTATGGTAGCAGGAAACCAAGCAAGGATGCCAGAGGGAATTTTTGAAGGCGTTAGAACACTGACTTCAAACATTGTTTTGGAAATGGGGTATGCGGCAGACCTTCATAAAGATGCGCTAATTGCAACAGGTGTTGTTCTTTTTGTGTTTATCTTACTTATCAACCTTGTAGTAGCGTTATTGAACAGGAGGGCAAACCATGGATAACATTATAAACAACCAAGGAGGAATTGCTCCAAATAATAAAATATCATTAAAGTCAAATAAGAAGAATAAATTTTCAATAGCTGCAAGATTTTTCGTAATAGCATCAACAATTATAACTTTTATGGTTTTAGTATTTATTATTGGATATATACTAGTAAATGGGATACCTCATTTAACGCCATCACTATTTGAATTTGAATATACTTCAACTAATGCATCATTAATGCCAGCACTTATTAATACGATTACGATGACTTTATTATCTTTACTGATCGCTGTGCCACTAGGCATTGGGGCGTCGATTTATTTAGTAGAATATGCTAACAGAAAAAATAAATTTATAGGTGTCATTAGAGTAACTGCAGAGACATTATCAGGGATACCGTCTATTGTATATGGATTATTTGGTCTGCTTTTATTTGTTACTGCATTTGGATGGGGATTTTCATTGATTGCAGGAGCATTAACACTAGCAATTATGATATTACCATTAATAATGAGAACTACGGAAGAAGCCCTTAAAGGAGTACCAGTTGCATTTAGAGAAGGTAGCTTTGGTTTAGGAGCAGGCAAATTAAGAACTATATTTAAAATTGTTTTGCCATCTGCAGTTCCTGGAATCCTTGCAGGAGTAATCCTTGCTACAGGAAGAATTGTAGGGGAAACAGCAGCATTAATTTATACAGCAGGAACAGTAGCTAATGTGCCAGATTCAGTAATGGGATCGGGTAGAACTTTAGCAGTTCATATGTACAACCTTTCTAGTGAAGGCCTTCATATGGATCAAGCATACGCGACAGCTGTTGTACTACTTTTATTAGTAGTGGGACTAAACACAGTATCAAGTATTGTAGCGAAGAGAATTACAAAATAGGAGAAGACGATGAACGTATTTAGTATAAAAAATTTAAATTTACATTATGGAGATTTCCATGCTTTAAAAAATGTAAATCTAGAAATTGAAGAAAAGAAAATAACATCTTTTATAGGCCCTTCAGGTTGTGGAAAGTCAACTTTACTAAAAAGCTTAAATAGAATGAACGATTTAGTAGATAGCTGTAAAATAGAAGGTGATATCTTGCTTGATGGAGAAGATATTTATGGTGATGTAGATGTTAACTTACTTAGAAAAAGAGTAGGAATGGTTTTCCAAAAACCAAACCCATTTGCAATGAGCATATATGATAATATTGCTTTTGGACCTAGGACTCATGGAATAAAGAATAAGACTGAGCTAGATGAGATTGTAGAAAGATCACTTAGGAATGCTGCAATTTGGGAAGAAACAAAAGATCATTTAAAGAAAAGTGCACTTAGTCTTTCAGGCGGACAACAACAAAGAGTTTGTATTGCAAGAGCGCTAGCTGTAGAGCCAGAAGTTCTACTAATGGACGAACCAACTTCTGCTCTTGACCCAATTTCTACAGGCAAAATAGAAGACCTTGCTCTTGAGCTTAAAAAAGACTATACTATTGTTATGGTTACTCATAATATGCAGCAAGCCGTAAGAGTTTCTGACAATACAGCCTTTTTCTTGTTAGGAGAAGTTGTGGAGTACAATAAAACTGAAACATTATTCAGTGTGCCATCAGATAAACGTACAGAAGATTATATTACAGGAAGGTTTGGTTAAAATGAGAAGCAGATTTGACAAAGAATTAGATAACATGAATGAGCAGCTAACCCAGATGGGAATGTTATGTGCTAATGCAATTAACGATGCTGCAAAGGCGTTAAAAAGTTCAAATGATGAACTGGCAAAAATTATAATAAAAGAAGATGAAGAAATAGATCAAATGGAAAAAAACATTGAAGCTATTTGCTTGAAACTATTATTACAACAACAACCTGTAGCTAGAGACTTAAGACAAATTTCAGCTGCACTTAAGATTATTACTGATATGGAGAGAATTGGAGATCAAGCAGCAGATATTGCAGAAATAGTTGGATGTGGAAAAATCACTGAAACAAAAGAAATCGTTAAAATTCAAGAAATGGCAGAAAAAACCGGTGTTATGGTTAATAACAGTGTAAAAGCCTTTGTTGATAAGGACTTAGACTTAACAAGAAGAGTTATTGAGTCGGATGATGAGGTAGACGAACTGTTTGATGAAATAAGAGACAGTTTAGTGAATATGATTGCAGAAAACAAAGAAGATAGCTTATTAGCAATAGACTTAATTATGGTAACAAAGTATCTAGAAAGAATCGGTGATCATGCAACGAATATTGCAGAGTGGGTTGAATTTTCAATCACAGGAGTTCATAATAAAGAAGATGAATAAAATATAATAGAAATTTTGATTAGGCCTAAATAGATATTATCTACGTAGGCCTAATCTAATAATTTCATTAATTAGGGGGATGTAATGATTTACTTTTTGGAAGATGATACAAATATACGTGAATTAGTAATATATACATTAAGGAAGTCAGAGTTTGAAGCAGAAGGATTTT
>CAYJFM010000008.1:24391-38699 GCA_964369805.1 uncultured Oscillospiraceae bacterium | reverse complement strand
TGATGGAACAAGTTTTGAAAAGGCTATTAATAGCAATAAGCCAAGTTTAATTCTTCTTGATGTTATGCTTCCGGGGGAAGATGGATTATCTATACTTAGAAGGTTAAAAGCTAATCCTAAGTGGGCAGATATACCAGTAATTATGGTCACTGCAAAAGGAGCAGAATATGATAAAGTTATTGGTCTTGATGAGGGAGCAGATGACTATATTGCTAAACCTTTTGGAATGATGGAACTAGTGTCTAGAGTTAAGGCTGTACTGAGAAGAGTGGTACCTACTTCAAAAAATAATGTTATAGGTACAGGAAAGTTAAAAATTGATCTTGAGGAGAGAACTGTAAAGGTTGAAGGGAATGAAATACAACTTACCCTAAAGGAATTTGAACTTTTAGAAAGGATAGCGAAAAAACCAGGAAAGGTAATTTCTAGAGAAAGCTTACTCTCAGAAGTTTGGGGTTATGATTTTGAAGGTGAAACAAGGACGTTAGATGTTCATATTAGGTCTCTAAGGTTAAAATTGGGAGAGGCAGGAGCTTTGATTGAAACCGTTAGAGGGGTTGGATATAAACTAGGAAATGAAAATGAAAAGTAAATTTCAAAAGACGCTAGCAATTATTATTAGTATTTCAATACTTCTTTCAGTAATTTCTTTTGGAGTTATACTGTATAATAATAATTTAAGTAAGCTTGAAAAAGATGTGAATACAGAGGCTACAAATATTGCAGTTGGAATTAACGATACTGGATTTGATTACATTGAAGAAATATTACCATATATTGGACAAGGTAGAATTACAGTGATTGATGCAGACGGGAAGGTCCTCTATGATAGCGAAAAAGACCCTGAGGATATGGACAATCATTTGAATAGGGAAGAGGTGGAAGAAGCTCTTTTAAAGGGCGAAGGCGATAGCAGGAGAGATTCGGATACCACACTAAAAGAAACCTATTATAAGGCTATATTGCTAGACAATGGGCAGATTGTGAGAGTTGGTGAGCAAATTGACAATGTTATTCTTACAACCTTAGAGTTTATCCCTTGGGGACTAGGTATTGGTGTTATAACATTTTTGGTTAGTTTATACATTGCAAATGTGCTAACTAAAAATATTATCACCCCATTAAAAGAAATTAACTTAGAAAGGCCCTTAGAGAATATTCCTTATAAAGAGCTAAAACCTTTACTTATTAGAATTGATGAAAACAATAAGTTGAAAGATGAAAATGAAACAATGAGGAGAGAGTTTTCAGCAAATGTATCTCATGAATTAAAAACTCCACTTACATCCATTTCGGGCTATGCTGAAATAATGAAAAGTGGTATAGTACCACCAGAAGATATGGGAGAGTTTTCGGAAAAAATATATACAGAGAGTAAAAGGTTGATTTTACTTATAGAAGATATATTAAAAATTTCAAAGCTAGATGAGGGCGGATTTGATTTAATGAAGGAAGAGGTGGATCTTTATTCAATGATGAGGGATATTACTGGTAGACTTTCAATGCAGGCTAAAGAAAAGAATTTAAACATAGTTATTCAAGGTGAACCCATTATGTTCTACGGTGTAAGGCATATTTTAGATGAAATGTTATATAATCTTTATGAGAATAGTATTAAATATAACAGACTAAATGGAAGTGTTAGGGTATGGGTTGGACATAGAATAGGTGGAGCAAAGGTAATCATTGAAGACACAGGAATAGGGATACCAAGAGGCGAAGAAGAAAGAATTTTCGAAAGGTTTTATAGGATTGATAAAAGCCATTCTAAAGATACAGGTGGAACTGGACTTGGCCTTTCAATAGTAAAACATGGAGCTAATCTACATGATATTTCTATTAAAGTAAATAGTGAGCTTAACAAAGGAACTACTATTGAACTAGAGTTTTAGAAATTGTAATATAAATATGATACCTATTCAAAAGTATAGAGAATCTGTTATAATAAATGTATGGAAAAGAAAGAAATTAAAAAAATAATATTTGGGCTAGTAGCAGCCTTTATAGGGTGTTCAGTTTCAGCTATTTCAATTAACTTAATAATTAGGCCTAATGGTTTAAATGGGATAGGTTTGACTGGATTGTCAATAATAATAGAACAATTAACTGGGCTTAACTACACGTATATATACTACGGTGGTGCCGCATTAATTCTAGTGGCTACGGCTCTAACTATAGGTAAAAAGCAAGCAATAAAAATTCTTTATCTATCTATACTATTTCCAACAATGCTACTTGTTTTTCAAAAAACAGGTTTAGAAATCATTTTCGAAGAAAAAATGGTTGCAGCAGTTTTTGCTGGTGTAATATCAGGAATTGGTTCAGGCATTTGCTTTAGATTTGGATTTTCTTATGGCGGAACTGATAGTGTAGCAAAAATTATTCATAGAAAATTATTACCATTTATTAATTTAGCACAAATACTATTAATTGTAGATGGAGTGGTAGTTGTTTGCACAGGAATTGTTTTTGGAGTAGAAGTTGCAGTGTACTCTCTTATTACCCAGTTTATAGTTATGAAAGTTGTTGACTATGTGATGTTTGGTATTGGTTTAACACTTGTTAAACTTGAAATAGTAACACCAAATAATGATGCTGTAGCTAAATATATTATGAATGAAATAAGAAGAGGGGTAACCTTATCTCATGTGACAGGGGGATATACTAAAACTGAGAGAGTTAAAGTGACTTGTATATGCTCGCCAAAAGAATCTGTGGAAATAAAAAAATTTGTAGCAAAGATAGATGAAAAACCACATATTGTAGTAACTCAGGTTGCTAGAGTTTGGGGAGCAGGAAGAAGGTTTGAATCCTTAACAGATGATTAAGAATAAAGCCCAGTACTCTATTATAAAGATTGAGCATACTAGTGATAGTAGAAAATAAAAAAATATGATATGATATGAACAATAGTCTGTATCATATCATATTTTTTGTGGGGAGGGTAATATGAAGAAAGAACGAGATTACAAGGGTATATTCAAAGGTGTATTAGCGGCTTTTATTGGGTGTTTAATATGTGCTTTTAACGTTAATGCTATAATCATCCCAAATAGCTTAAACTCTAACGGGATAACGGGATTTTCGATTATTTTAGAATACCTTACAGGATTTAATTATACTTATTTTTATTATTGCTTGGCAGGAATTATTCTAATTACTACATTAATAATATTAGGTAGGAGAGAGGCAGGAAGAATAATTTACTTGTCTTTGCTATTCCCAAGCCTTTTGTTTTTGGTGCAACTAATTGGGATAGAGCTTGTTTTTGAAGAGCGAATTTTGGCTGTTATTATCGCAGGAGTTGTTTCTGGAATAGGCGCAGGGCTTTGCTTGAGATTTGGATTTTCTTTTGGAGGTTCTGATACCATTGCAAAGATTTTGAATAAAAAAATTTTTCCTTTTGTAAATATATCTACAGTTTTACTTGGTGTAGAGGCAGTGTTTGTTGTTCTTACAGGAGTTTTCCTTGGCTTTGAGGTGGCCATGTACTCTATGGTTACACAGTACATTAGTTCGAAAATCATTGATTACGTAATGTTTGGGATAGGGTTTGAGTTATTTAAACATGAGATAATAACAAGTAAGCCAGAAGAACTATCTGAATTTATTTTAACTAAAGTAAATAGAGGTGTAACAATTTCAGAGGTAGTTGGTGGTTATTCTAAAAATTATAAACAAAAGGTATCATGTGTTTGCTCTCCTAGGGAATCAATTCAAATTAAAAGATACCTTGCTGAAATAGACTCCAAGGCCTATGTAGAGGTACTTCCAGTTGCAACCGTTTGGGGGGTAGGGAAAAGATTTACAGCTATAGAAGATTAGTTGAAGTGTGTAAAGTAGTCAGAAATAAGTATAAACATACATAGACGGTTATATATATTATTTTAGATGTTAAAACAGGATGCTTTAAATTTATGTAAACCTATGGGGCATAGCAAAATAAATTATCCACACTCTAGAAACCACAGAAAATAAAGGATTTTAGACTTACCCACAGAAAAAAGAAGATTGTATACAATTTTATCCAAAAGTACTTGTGGATAAAATGAGTAAAATAAACTTTGAAAAATCAACGATTTTAGCTTGTCAATACTTATTTTGCAAAAAGTTATCAACAATTTTAAATAAATGTTATGTAAAAAAATAGAACTACTCAAAAACTGTGCAGTTCTATTTTTTTTTATTGGAATTACTAGCATTGTTAATTATTGGAAAATTTTTCTTGAAGCTTCAACTCCGGAAAGTGCATCAAGGCAGCAGAAATCCGCCTGTATTTTTTTTGCATATTCATGAGTTAAGACAGCTCCACCAACCATAACTTTACAATCTGGTGCGACTTTTTTTACTTCAGCAATGGTGCGCTCCATATTAAACAAAGTAGAGGTCATTAAGGCGCTTAAGCCTATGAGTTTTAAGTCATGCTTAATAACAGTATCGACCACTTTTTCTACGGGAACATCTTTCCCCAGATCAATTATTTCAAAGCCATAGTTTTCTAAAATTATTTTCACAATATTCTTACCTATATCATGAATATCTCCTTCAACGGTTGCAAGTGCGATTTTGCCTATAGCCACAGACTTTCCACCAGAGTCCAGAATACTCCTTTTGATTACATCAAAGCCAGCTTGTGCTGCTTGTGCTGACTGCATCATTTGCGGTAGATATGTGGTTCCTTGCTCAAAATCTTTTCCCACAAAGTCCAAGGCTTTGATTAAATAGTTATTAACTATTTCCATAGGGTCATGCTCTTTTAGAAGGGAAGAAACCGAGCTTTCAGTTTCTTCAGTTAGACCATTAGCTATAGCGTGGAAAATAGGGTGTGAGTCTGTACAATTTGTCTGTGTAGAAAAGAAATTTGTACTGGATAAATTATTTTTTAACGGATTCTTTTTTATTTGTAGATCACTTTTTTCTGAAATCTGTTTTGAAGCTTCTTTTTGTGCTGATTCAATAGGGGCATATTTTGAAATATAATTGCCTGAATTTTTATCAATACCATTTAGGACTTTGAAAGCTGATATGGCTCCCATCATTTCACTATTACTTGGATCCATTATTGGAAGGGTTAGGCCTGCTTCCATTGCTAAAGTAAGAAATGCTGTATTAATTACACTTCTTACGGGGAGTCCGAAGCTGATATTAGATACTCCTAATGTAGTTTTTAAACCGAGCTCTTCGGTTACTCTCTTTATTGCCTTAATAGTTTCTAAAGCTTGATCCTGCTGAGCAGATACGGTGAGGGCAAGACAGTCTATTATTATGTCCTCTTTTTTTATACCGATTAAGGTTGCTCTTTCATAGATTTTTTTTGCTATGCTAAATCTTTGATCTGAAGTAGTTGGTAAACCATTATCATCGAGTGTTAACCCTATTACAGCAGCTCCATATTTTTTTACAATTGGTAGAATTTTGCTTAGAGATTCTTCTTCTCCATTAACAGAATTAACAATAGCTTTACCGTTATAAGCTCTTAGGGCTGCTTCTATAGCCTCTGGGTCAGAGGAGTCAATTTGGAGGGGTACGTCAGTAACTTCTTGGATCTTTTTTATTACTTTAGGAAAAGCTGTTACTTGGTTTAAACCTGGTGCACCCACATTAACATCTAGAATTTCTGCCCCTTCCTCAACTTGTTTAATAGCTTGAGCAGCTATATATCCATAATCTTCCTCATGTAAGGCTTTTTGAAGCAGCTTTTTTCCAGTAGGATTAAGTCTTTCGCCAACAACGGTAACACTGTTTACTTCAATGGATTTTGTACGGCTACAAACTTTGAGGGATTTGCTATTGATACTCCTATGAGTAATAGGTGTGTTTTTACCAAGTTCTTTTACTAGACCAGAAATATACTGGGGAGTTGTACCGCAACAACCACCAACCATGGAAATGCCAAGCTTTCTATATGAAGAAAGAGACTTAACGAAACTGTCACAATCTAAGTCGTAACTACCTGTTTCTGGATTAGGGAGACCGGCATTGGGCTTTATGAGTATTGGTAAATCTGTAAGAGAAACAAGCTTTTCTGCTAAGGGGTATATCTCTACTGGTCCTAGAGAACAGTTAATCCCGATGGCATCAATTCCGAGATTTTCTAAGGTTAGAACCATTGTTTCTAAACTTACTCCTGTAAAGGTTCGTCCGTTAGCTTCAAAACTCATTGAAGCTAGTATAGGGAGTTTTGTATTTTCTTTTGTTGCTAGAATCGCTGCCTTAATTTCGGTAATGTCTGTCATAGTTTCGATTAGTACTAAATCAGCGCCATGCTTCTCTGCCAAGGTGATAGCAGTCCTAAAAGAGTCATAAGCAGCTTCAAAGGAAAGGGGTCCCATTGGTTCGATAAGAATTCCTATTGGGCCTATGTCAAAAGCAATTTTGGACTCTTTATTAGCAGAGGTATTTCTAGCATCCTTTGCGGCATCAATGCAAGTTTTGATTGCCTCATTCAAATCTAAATCAAGGCCTTGAGCCTTAATAGGATTTAAACCAAAGGAATTGCAGCAAATTATATCAGAGCCTGCATTAATATATTCTCTATGAACAGCAGTTAGTATTTCTTTATTTTCTATCCCAAAAGTAATTGGATTATGGGCGGGGGTCATGCCTCTTTGTTGAAGCATAGTACCAAGTCCACCATCTAAAAAAGTGATATTGTCTAAATTAAGTGTCATTTTCTTTTTCCTTTCTTATAAAAAGTTTAATTTAACAAATCTTTGATGTTCTCATAAATCCTTTCTGAAACAACAGATTTATTCATAGTGTAAAGATGAATACCATCAACTCCATTTAGAATTAAATTACGAATTTGATCAGTGGCATATTGAATTCCTGCTTCAAACAGTCCCTCTGGATCATGCTCGTGAAGGCTTATCATTTTAGTAAACTCATGAGGCAAGCTTGCACCGCTCAGAGCAACCGTTTTTTCAATTTGTGAAGAAGCGACTATAGGCATGATACCAGCAGAAACGGGTATGTTAATACCAGCCTCTTTTAGTTTTTTCATAAAATCGAAGAAAAGTTTATTATCAAAAAAAAGTTGCGTAACTAAAACTGTTGTTCCAGCTCCGATTTTGTATTTTAGATTTTGTATGTCTTCATCTAAGGAAATTGCTTCTGAATGTCCTTCAGGGTAACAAGCGCCCAGTATATCTAGATCTCCTGTACTCATTCTTTGAATTTCAATTGCTAACTCATTAGAGTGAAAAAAGTCTTTTGGCTCTTCACATCCAGGCACTATATCCCCACGTAATGCTAAAATATTTTGGATGTCCTTTTGAGAAAATTGCTCAATCATTTCTACGACATCTTTTTTTGAAGAGTTAACACAGGTTAAGTGTGCGACAGTTTCAATATTGTGTTTGTGTTTAATTGTACTTGCAATTTCGCAAGTTAGATTTCTATTTTCAGTTCCACCAGCTCCATAGGTTACACTGATAAAGTCAGGTTTTAGATGAGCTAGCTTATCCACTGTGTTATAAATTGAATCTAGATTTCCTGATTTCTTTGGTGGGAAGATTTCTAAAGAAAAGACAGGTTTTTTTTCTTTAAATATTGTTGATATTTTCATAATTGCTCCTTTGTTTTGTTGCTATTTAAAATTCCTACCCCGTAACTAAAAAATGAAACGTGAATAGGAATCTTATTTACCTAATTATAACATAATTAAAGTGTACTATTTTGACTTTTTTACTTTACGGGAAGTTTTAACCCATAGAATTACTGCGACGACTGCTGCTAAGGCACTGCCTAAAGATGGGGTGAGGAATATTCCGTTGATTCCCATTAAAGGTGTTAGGATTAATAAACTTGTAATAGGGAAAATGAAAGCTTCCCCTAACATAATAGTTACAGATTCTTTAGGCTTATCAAATCCGGTGAGAAAGCAGCTAGTTACCATATTAATCCAAGCAAAGAAATATCCTGGAGCTCCAAGTATTAGCGCCATTTTAGCCATATACAAAACATCAGGGTCTGTTGTATCTGTAAAAGCACTTACTAATACTTCTGGGAAAATAAAAAGTATTAATGCGAATAAAGAACAAATGCTTAAGGCAGCAAGGCAGGTTATCTTAAATAGAGAGAAGCACCTAGGGATTTTTTGTGCACCATAGTTGTAGCTGACTGCGGGTTGCAAGGAGTCTTGGATACCATACAAGATGGCGAATAATATACTATGAAAATACATTGCTATAGCATAGGCTGCTACAGCTGCAGAGCCACCAACTTTAAGAAGGATTCCATTTAAAAGAAGCATCATAAGTGAGTCAGCAATAATACTGAAAAATTCAGAACTTCCATTGAAAATAGCTCCTTTAAATTCTTTAAAACTAACCTTTGGAGATGTGAACTTCAATGTTAGTTTTTTTCTTAGGAACGGTATTGTAGCTACGATGGCACCAAGCCCCATACTGAAAGCAGTTGCAAAAGCAGCCCATTCAATTCCAAGGCCTAGCTTACCAAGTAAGACTGCATCTAAAATTATATTTAATAATGCGACACCTATGTTGATGAACATACAATGCTTAATACGTCCACAGATCCTTAAGTAGTTATCGACTGCAAATAAAGGCGCAGAGATTGGAAGTAAATAAAAGTAAACATTGGCGTATTCTACTATTAACTTGCCAAGCTCCTTATCAGTGATAGTACTATTTACTATAGGCTCTGTTAAAAGGATTCCTAGAATTCCAAACACTACACTAGAGCCTAGTATAAGAAGAAAACTAGCAGAAAATAATCCGTTTGCAAGTTTCTCTTTTTTTGCACCAAGTTGTATTGCAATTTTTACTGAAAAACCAATAGCAATCATATCGCTAAAAGCAAATATAATCATTAATACAGGCATGGCCATGTTAATTGCTGCTAGTGCATCATTTCCTATAAATTGACCTACAAAAATTCCGTCTACAATCATACTAATTGATTGAAAGACCATACTAAAAAGGCCAGGAATTGCTAGTCTGAAAAAAAGAGTTTTGGTTGGAATAATTCCAAATTGTTTTTCGTTCATTAGAAACTTTCCTTCCGGTATGCCGTAGAAACAACATCTAGCATTTTTGAGAACTTATCGAGATCCTCTTGTGTATAGTTGTTACCTAGGTCTTCTTTTAGTATATCTTCAATTTTACTAGAAGACTCTTCATATGCAGAGTCTTTAATATTTTCGTTATAGTGTAAGAAAAAAATCCTTTTATCAGTCTCGCTTTGCTTTTTATAAATATATCCTTTTTTTTCTAGTGCATTTATTTTTTGAGTTACTGAAGGCTTTGCAACTTGAAGCATATCTGAAATATTTGAAACTGTATATTCTCCGGATTTGGCAGAAATGATATCTAAATAGAGAATATCATTATAGGTTAATTTGTATTTTTCGGCATGAATTTTTTGCATTCTAAGATCATAAATTGCCATATCATGACAAAGCAAGTCAAGTGCTTTGATAAGTTTGTTGTACATACTGTCTCCAATTCATAAAGTTAAGTTAAAAATTGCTAATTACAATGAAACTGCTATAAAGTAAAAGTGATATAGCAAGTAAATTAGTTGATATTAATTATTATTACCTAATTAATATAACCTAACTAAAGTTATATGTCAAGTGCACTAGTTGGCAAAATAGTCGGAAATCCTTACATGTATAGGTAGTCAAATATAGGTAGTCAAAAAAAGTAGACTTAGAGAAAACTTATATAGTAAAATCAGTCGCACCTTAAATTAAGCTGGGAGAGTTTAAATTTAAACTGTTTTTAGTATAAAATCCACCCTTGACCAATAGGTGAAATATAAATATACTTGAAGAAAAAATGGAGATAATCTAAAATAGCTAAACGCGTTTGTGTTTAATTAAAAAAAGAAGGAGGTATGTATATGAGAGAATTTAGTAAATACGCTAAGGAAAAGTCGGTGTGGTGCGGCCTAAATTGCCCTGAAAACAAAGAAGAAGATGCGGATGTAGTAATATTTGGAATACCATATGATAAGGGTGTTAGTTACAGATCTGGGGCAAAGGATGCACCAGCAATGCTTAGAGAAAATACTATTACTTCAACTCCGTCAACAGAAAGACTTGCGTTTTATGGAGATTTGATTGTAATGGATGGAGGGGATTTTATTGGGGAGAGGGATGAATTCTTTCAAGAAGTAGAGGACTATGTATCTCACCTTGTTTCTAAAGAGATAAAGTTTACAATGATTGGTGGAGACCATTCCGTTACAATACCAGTTGAAAAAGGTATAAATAAGGCTCTAAATGAAGAGTTTGGTATTATTCATATTGATGCGCATATGGATTTATGTGACTCGATGGGTGGAGACTTGCTCTCTCACGGTTCAGTGCAGAAAAGAGCTTTGGAAATGGAGAATACACCATCTTTTAAAAACTTGTTTTTCATAGGGATTAGATCTATAGAAGAAGATGAGTTTGAATTAGTGAGAGGCAGTGGACTTCAGGTTAAGACTGCTTATGATTGTTATATTGAAGGAATGGAAAATGTTGCAACAGAGTGCATTAGAAAAATGGAAAAGTTTGATAAGGTATATTTGACTTTTGATATAGATGCCTTAGATCCAGCATATGCAGCAGGTACAGGAACACCTCAATTTGGAGGGATAACTTCGCGTATGGCTTTGACTTTGTTAGAGAAGCTATTTACAAATCTGAATATTATTGGGTTTGATATTGTTGAAATAGCGCCTAAATTGGATGATAGTTTAACATCAATGTATGCAGGAAGAAAGATAGTTCAAGAATGCTGGGGGTACTGGGCTGATAAGATTGGCAAATTGGAAAAGTTATAGTTACTTCTGTACAAAATGTTAAATATATATCAATCAAGCAAATTAATTCGATAAATAAGCAAAGAAGTTATTGTTATTTTGTTAACAAAAGGGTATCATTAAATTACAAGTACTTGAAAACTTAACACTACAAAAGAATAATTAAGAAGGAGGCGTAATTCCATGAGTAGAATCAGAAACTTTTTCAGCAATGCTAAAATTGAATTCACAGAGTATAAAGAACTTTATACTAAAATTGTAAGAAATCCATTTTATAGCTAATTGAAAAAGAAACAGAAACGAAACAAAGTGGTGGCTAATTTGATACCTGGGGTTCTACCCTATAACAAGTAGTTTTTACTTTTTTTACCCTGAGAGAAATCTCAGGGTATTTTTATTTGTAAAAATGAAAAAACATACATAGTTGTTTGATATAAAAAAATGACAAAAAAATTATTTATTTGACTTAATTGAATTAATTATTACAACAATAAAGCAAATTAATATTTTTTTTAAGCAAATAAATACTTTAAAATTGACAAGAATTCTGTTAAAATAATATCAAAGAACAAAAAAGTTAAAATTTAAAGCTTATTAATAAAAATAATGTTTATAAATATTCAAACAGGGTATTTATATAACAGAGGGTGATAAAACCTACTTTAGAGAATAACTTAGAAAGGATTGGCAAAATGAGCAGTATTAAGAAATTGATAACAAGAATTAATGAAGAATTTATCGATTACACAAACTTTTACGCACAAACAGTAAAAGGCAAATATAGTAAATAATTAAATTTATTTAAATAATATAAATGTATTAAACCATGCTGGGTGAAATTAACCCAGCCATAGTTTAAAAACTAAAAATTTAGGAAAGGAGCGTCTTCAATGCGTAGAATCAAGAACTTTTTTAACAACAACAAAAGTAATTACAACAATATGTATATTAGAGTTATTAGTAATTCAGAAGTTAAATAATTAAAAAAGATAACGAAGAAAACAAAATGAAGCTACTTAGATATATGAACATGGCTAAGGAAAGCAATATTGAAGTTTAATTCCCAAGAAATGGTGGAAAACCAAATCTTGGGAGTTTTTTTTAATTTGCATTTATAGTATAATACTAATTGTAGAAAAGTAATTTTTACTATAACTTAGTTAAATATAGAAAGGATATTTTTATGGAATTTAAAGAAATGTTAGAGTGGATCATAAATGATATTTGTGAAAAAGAAGAATTAACAAAAACCCTTAGACCTAATTTGGAAAAAATTGATGATGAGGAACTGAAGTCATATATCTCTTTTGAAGTAGAAGAGTGGATGTATAACAGAAGGGGAGAGGTTCAAGGAGGAGTGATTGCTGCTATGTTTGATATTGCTATGGGGGCTACTGCTAATGCTTGCCTTGGTGAAGGAAAAATGGTAACAACTGCTGGAGTAAATGTAAGTTATGTTAGGCCTCTTCACAAGGGAAAGTACACTTTTATAAGTGAAATTTCAAATGTTGGAAAAACTTTAATTAGGGTTTACTCTAAAGCAATAGATGTTGAAACAAAAGCTGTTATGGCACTTTGCTCAGGAGATTTTGTGCCATTTAAAGATAAAAAAGAAGAAGTATAGATATGGAAAGAAGCTTACTTAAACCCTTTAATACAGGACCTATAAGGCCACCTAGCGAAGCAGGAAGCCTTTTACTTCAAATTACTGCAGGGTGTACTTGGAATAGATGTAAGTTTTGTAATTTATACAGGGGGACCAAGTTCAAGGCTTTTTCTGTTATTGATGTAAAAGCCACTATTGATAGTATGGCAGGTTATAGAGATCTTGCATTAGAAAGCTTAAATGAAGATGGTAGCTTTGATTTTGAAAAAATCAATATTACATTGGCAAGCCTTCAAGGTGAACATAAACAGTGCTTTTATATGGTTGCAACTTGGTTAATAAATGGAGGAAAGACCGTATTTTTACAGGATGGAAATGCTATGATTCTTTCTGAAGGAAGGCTAACAGAAGTTTTGGATTATTTGAAACAAACTTTTCCCCATATCGAAAGAATTACTTCTTATGGGAGAGCTGAAAATTTAGCGAAAATGTCAGTTGAAGATCTTAAAACCCTTAGAATGAGTGGACTTACTAGAATACATTCTGGATATGAGTCAGGTGACGATGAGGTACTTGCTTTGATTAATAAAGGAGTCACTGCTGAAGAAGAAATTCTGGCCGGAAAGAAAGTTAAAGAAGCAGGGATTGAGTTTTCGGTTTACTTTATGCCAGGCATTGGAGGAAAAGCTTTCTCAAAACAAAATGCTGAGGGGATGGCTAGGGTGATTAAGGAGTGTGAACCTGACTTTCTGAGAATTAGAACTACGGCTGTTAAATATGGAACACAGCTTTACGAAGACTTCCAAAATGGTCAATTCAAAATTGCAAGTGATGATGATAAAGTGAAAGAAATTAGAACAGTAATTAGTGAAGGCGGAGAGGGAAATACAGTAGTTAAAAGTGACCATATGGTAAATCTTCTTATGGAGGTGGAAGGATCTCTAAGTAAAGATAAAAAGAAGATGCTAAAAACCATTGATAAGTACCTAGCGTTAGATGATGAAACAAGAAAAATATACCAGATGGCAAGAAGGTCAAATATGGCCTTAAGTTTAGATGATATACAAGATTTAGATGAGGAAATTGTTAAGGGATTCAAAGAGAAAATTGCAGAAAAACCTGATGACTATCAATGGGATATTAGAATTAATGAAATAACTAGTAGATATATCTAGTTTAAATATACTATTACTAAGAAAAAATTGGCGATAATTGTGAACTTTAGAAAGTTAAAAAATGCATCTAAAGGAGGAATTTATTATGATGACAAAAGAAGTAAGTAGATTATTAAATGAGCAGGTAAATAAAGAGTTTTATTCAGCATATCTTTATCTTGATATGTCGATTTACTACAAAAATGAAGGGCTTGATGGCTTTGCAAATTGGTATAAGATTCAAGCAATGGAAGAAAGAGATCACGCATTATTATTCATGGAGTACTTGCAAATGAATGGGGAAGAGGTAACTCTTGAGGCAATTGGAAAACCAGATGTAGAATTTGATGCTTTTGATACACCACTAAAAGAAGCTCTAAAACATGAAGAGTATGTAACTGCATTAATTAATAATATTTATGCAGCAGCCTATGAAGCAAAGGACTTTAGAACTATGCAGTTTCTAGATTGGTTCGTTAAAGAACAGGCGGAAGAGGAAGATACAGCATCTACTTTAATTAGGAAATTTGAATTATTTGGTGGAGATAGTAAGGGGCTATACATGCTAGATGCAGAACAAGCAGCTAGAGTATACGTAGCGCCATCACTAACGTTATAATCGAGGCAAAGGCCTAACGCGCTTGCGTGGTTAGGGCGTGCCGATGATTTCAAAATAATCGAGGCAAAGGCCTAACGCGCTTGCGTGGTTAGGGCGCACCGATGATTTCAAAATAATCGAGGCAAAGGCCTAACGCGCTTGCGTGGTTAGGGC
>CAYJFM010000008.1:8770-24291 GCA_964369805.1 uncultured Oscillospiraceae bacterium | reverse complement strand
CCGATGATTTCAAAATAGTCGAATCAACTTAGCGATGTGCCGGCCTTCAAAGTTTAGAGAAAGACCTAAGCTAGAAGGTCGGTTTTTTTGAAGTATGGGTTTAAAAATGAGCCTGAGGAAATTAACAAAACTGTTGACAATATTAAATTATTTGGTATACTTAAATAGTACCGACCGATTGGTACATAATGAAAGGTTATAAAATGGGAAAAAACACAGCAGAAAAACTCATTAATTCTATGTATGATCTTATGGCAAGTGTAGGATATGAAAAAGCTTCAATAAATAAAATTTGTAAAAATGTAGGGGTAACTAAATCTTCCTTTTACCATTTTTATGAGAGTAAAGAACAGTTATTACTTGAAATTGTAAAGAGAAGCTATGTTTCTGGACTAGATGAGAATATTATAGATTTGAAGAATATTTCAGAAATAGAAGAATACAAAGAATACATGAAGAACCTTTGTGTTGAGGTTGTAGAAAGCTATCTAAAGGATGAAAACCTTAGAAAGGTATGTGCTGAAATAGATGTGCAAGTAGAACGAGTCTCTGAAGTTAGAGAATTTGTAGAGAAAAGTACAGATGAAATTCACTTGTTTCTTAAGTCGAGTTTAGAGCATGGTGTGAAAATAGGAGCTTACCCAGAAGGTTTTGACGTCGAACTGAACACGGAAATCTTGATTACCACATTTATAGGACTTGATACGGTGCTTCTTCATAGCATGCCAATTAACGCAATAAAAGTTATAACTAAAATAGTTGAAGGAATGTTTAAAGAATAAATGCCCATATAGGGCAATTATTTTTATCAATAATTGTACTGACCGTTCGGCTGAATGAAAACTGAAGACAAGGAAAGAAAGGTTACAAATGAAAACTAAAACGGAAAACAAAATACTAGATTATGGCTCAACGCCAGTTGGAACACTAATAAGAAAATTAGCTATACCTGGAATCATCACTATGATAGTAGGTTCTATAAATATGGTAGTAGATGGAGTCTTTATGGGTAACTTCATTGGTAGTAATGCTCTTGCTGCTGTAAACTTGATGATGCCTATTATGTTAATTGTCTTTGGATTAATTGAGCTGATTGCAGGTGGGTCTAGTGTGCGTGTGGGTATTCTACTTGGCGAAGGAAGAGAGAAAGCTGCTTCCAAAACATTTACGGCAAGCACAGTTATGATTGTAGGAGTAGGTGTAGTAGCTGCTATAATCGGTCTCTTACTTGCAAGGCCTGTTATATTTGCTTTAATAAAAGATGAAAACCTTGCTATCCTTGCATATGATTATATAAAGGTATTTATACCTGCTCTTCCAATAATTGCTCCTCTTTTTGCCTTTGATAATTATTTAAGAATTTGTGGCAAAATAAAGAGTAGTATGTACATAAATATACTTGTTTCAATAATTAATATTGGGCTAAATATATTGTTTATAGTTCACTTGGGTCTTGGAATTTCTTTTGCAGCCCTTGCAACAGTAATTTCTATGACAGCAGGATCAATTATATCTGTAATGCCTTTTATCGGTAAAAAATTGGCTCTTAGATTTGGAAACCCAAGAATACCTTTTAGTGATATTAAAATGATAATTTATAATGGAAGCTCTGGTTTTTTTGAAAGTGTTTCTGGGGCAATTATGGGTATTATAACAAATGCTTTACTACTCTCTATTGCAGGTGGAAGCGCTGTTGCAGCTATGTCTATTATAACCTACATTGAAATGTTACTAATGCCTGTGCTTGTTGGGATAATAGTTTCCATTCAACCTATAATCAGCTTTAACTTTGGTGCAAAAAACCATGCTAGAGTTAAGGAAACTTTCAAAAAAGTAAGTGTAATGTCAATGGTCGTTTCTCTACTGGCATTAGTAATAATTATGATATTTCCCGATTTTTTAGTTTCACTCTTTGCAAATGAAGGCGATAGCGAAATGATTGAAATAGCAACAACAGGATTATTGCTATATGCACCATCATATATTTTTACATGGTTTAATTTAGTGGTAGGAACATTTTTAACATCATTTGAAAAACCTAAAGAATCAATAATTCTAATGAGTCTGGAATCCCTTGTGTTTCCAATAATATTCTTTTTAGTACTTTCACAGGTAATCGGACTTTATGGAATGTTTATAGCTCAAACCATGGCAGCTATAGCAACCTTTATAGTTGCTTTACTAATGTGGAAAAAAATTAAAGGCGATGTTTTACATAAGTAAATATGCTATAATTATCCTAATGAAAAAAGAGGGGTAAAACAATGAAGATAGCAAAGATAAATGAGTTAGATAGTGAAAATCTATACTGGAATCCAGGTTGTGCAACTATATTATACAAACCTAAAATCAGAGACCTGATTTATAATATGTTATTGAAATACTATCCGAAGATAAAAATTCATGACACCTGCTGCCATCATAGTCATAAATTGCCTAAAGATAGCATAATAATTAATATTTGCTCAGGCTGCGATTCAAGATTTAGAAACATGCATAATGATGTTAAAACCATATCTTTATGGGAGGTTTTAGACTCTATTGAGGAACTTGAATTACCCAACTACAAGGGGCTCACTTTATCAGTTCATGATTCTTGCGGTTATAAAGACAGAGAGGAAGAACATTTAGCTTTAAGAAATGTTTTGGGAAAAATGAATATTGATATTATAGAGTCAGAATTTTCAGGAGCTAGGTCAATTTGTTGTGGAGATAATTTTTATGGTAAAATTTCAATTGATAAGCTTAATGAGTTGCAGAAAAAAAGAGCCAAGCAAATGCCTTGTGAGGAGGTAGCTGTACAATGTGTTACATGTATTAAATCAATGGCAATTGGAAACAAAATTCCAAGATATGTTCCAGACTTGTTACTAAACCAGAGGACAGAACTTCAAACACTAGACATGGACTTATACCATAAAGAATTAAAGTGTTTAATTGAAAAAAGAACTTAGATGAGAAGAGAGTGTGCGTAGAAGAAAAGCTCTACTGATCGCATGTTAAGAAAAAAGTTGTAACAGTAATTAGAGATTGGGTGTATAGATGAAAATTATTACAAAAATAATAATCTTTTGCTTAAATATTGTATATATACCATTTAAGATGCAAACTAGAAAAAATAAAATTACCTTTATTTCGAGGCAATCAGATAATGTTTCACTTGACTTCAAACTTATTGAAGAGGGGATAAAAAAACAAAACTGCAACTTGGAAACTGTTTTTCTTTGTAAAAAAATGGGAAAAAATTTTGCAGGAAAAATTGCTTATGCAGGGCATATGATTGCGCAAATGCGACATATAGGAAGTTCCAAAATAATAGTAATAGATGGATATTGTATTTTAGCCTCTGTTTTAAAGCACAAAGAAGGCCTTGAGATAATCCAGATATGGCACTCACTTGGAGCTGTCAAAGAGTTTGGTTACCTTGCTATAGGTAAGGAAGAGGGAAGTAGCAATGATCTAGCTTATGGTATGAAAATGCATAATGGATATACAAAGGCCTTAGTAAGCAGCAAGGCTTTAATGCCCATCTTTGCAAAGGCATATAACTGTAGCGAAGATATCTTAGAAGTAAATCCACTTCCAGTAGTAGATATACTTAGGGATTTAGATTATATAGAAGCAGAAAAAGAAAAAATAAAATTAGATTTTCCAAAATATTTTGATGATGGAAAAGTTAATGTAATATATGCTCCAACTTTTAGAAGCACAGAGGAGGATTTATTAGGTTTAAAGATGTTAATTGATGAGATTGACCTGACTAGATATAATCTGCTTGTGAAACTGCATCCCTCAATAGAAGTTCCAAAGGGTATTTCTGAAGAAGGTGTTTTAATTGAGAAGGCATACTCTACTCAATCCATGATGATGGCAGCGGATGTTGTTATTTCGGATTACTCTGCTATAGTATATGAGGCTGGCATTTTAAAAAAGCCAATAGTTTTATTTGCTTATGATCTTGAAAATTATAAAAAAACTAGAGGATTAACGGTAGATTATGTAAATGATATGCCAGGGCCGGTTGTGCTAGAGGCAAAGGTGATTAATGAAGGGATAGCTAAAGCAACGGACTCATATTACAGAGAGAAGCAAAGAAAATTTACAGAGAAGTATATTGAACTTACAGATGAAAAACAGTCAGAAAAAATAGGGAAGTCTATTGTGCAATTATTGGAAAAGAAATAATTTAAATTCAAAAAAATGTTGAAAAATAAACAATAAATGCAAAAAGAAAAAGGGAAAAAACACATATGTAAACTTGTGTTTTCTCATTTTTTTTATATAAAATATATTGACCTTTAGAATTAAAAATAGTAAAATAAATTTACAAAGATAAGACCTGGATTGTTAGTTAAGAATGGTAGTCAACCTACATCACAACAAAGGGAGTCAGAACTTGATTTGCAAATGGCAAGCCCTCTCAGAAGGGACGTCAGCGCAGTTGACGGGACACCCACCTATCTAAAAGATAGGTCGTGAACACCATCTGACGGCAATTTGGGCCTGTTTTATTTTTCTAAAATAATTATTCTGTGATATGTTTTGCAGTGAGGAAGATAGTGAACTTTAATACGAAAATGTAGGTGAAAGTATAGCTTATATAATAATTAAAAGAGGAATGTAATATGGGTGTAAGTAATAAACAAGGAATAGTAGTAACAATTAATGGTAGAGACATTACATGTGTAGAAGGTGAATCTATATTAAAGGCTGCTAAGAGAGTGGGAATACATATACACAATTTCTGTTATGATGAAAGAATAGAAAAAGAGGGAAATTGTGGAATTTGCCTAGTTGAAATAGATAATACTGAGAGGGGAATTGACCCCTCTTCTTTTGATTTTATAGATCATAAATGCATTGTAAAAGCCTGTGAAACTGAAGTCATATCAGGAATGCAAATAATTACAAACTCGGAGGAAGTTATTTTAAGACAAAATAAAATACTTGCCTTACATTTTGCAGATCACAGGGGATCTTGTAGACCACCCTGCATGACAAATTGCCCAGGAGAAACTGATTGTCAAGGCTATGTAAATCTCATTAAAAATGGTAATCTTAGTGGTGCCATAGAGCTTATAAAAGAAAAAATTCCTCTTCCCTCTGCGATTGGTCGAGTATGTCCACATCCCTGTGAGGATAGCTGTAGGAGGGGATATATAACAGACGCAGTTCCAATCATGTGGCTAAAACGATATGCTGCAGATATTGATTTATATTCCGAAAATCCATATATGCCTCCAGTAGCGGAAGAAACAGGTAAAAAGGTAGCAATAATAGGAGCGGGACCAATGGGGCTTTCTGCTGCATATTACTTAAGGCAAAAGGGTCATGATGTTACAGTGTACGAAGGGATGCCTAAAGGTGGAGGTATGCTTAGATATGGAATCCCAGAATATAGGCTGCCAAATCATATATTGGATGCAGAAATAAAGTTAATTGAAGACTTAGGTGTGAATATTAAATATAGTTCTAAGATTGACTCAGTAGAAAAATTTCAAAAGCTGAGAGAATTAAATGATGCGGTTATAATCGGAGTTGGCGCATGGAAATCAAGTTCAGTTGGGATTGAAGGTGAAAACTTAGAAGGGGTTATTGGGGGAATAGAGTTTCTTGAAATAATTGCAAATAGAAAAGAATTTAAAATTGGTAATAAAGTCGCGGTAATTGGTGGTGGTAATACTGCCATGGATGCTGTAAGAACATCAGTTAGGCTAGGGGCAAAAGAAATATATAATGTCTATAGAAGGACAAAAGATGAGATGCCAGCAGATAAAATAGAAATAATTGAAGCAGAAGAAGAGGGCGTGATTTTTAAAAACCTTAGATCTCCTCTTGAGATTATTTCTGATGAAAATGGAAAAGTTAGAGGTTTAAAGGTTCAAGTTATGGAACTTGGAGAAGAAGATGAAAGTGGAAGAAGAAAACCGGTAGCAGTAGATGGTGAATTTGAGCTTCTAGAGGTTGACACAGTGATCCCTGCTATAGGGCAAGCTGTTGACTTTGGTAATATTCTAGGTTTAGAGAGAACAAGGAAAAATGGAATTGTTTGTGATGAAAAGACCTTTGTAACTACACTGGATGGAGTTTTTGCTGGTGGAGACTGTGGGAATGACAAGGTATCCATAGCAATTGAAGCTATTGGAGATGGGAAGAAACTTTCAGAAACTGTTGACAGATACCTTTATGGACAGCCTATGCATTTCAAAAAAAGTCCTATTGTAGAAATACATGATGAAGAAGTTTATGACTTTGAAAAGAGGGAAGAAAAATTTGCACCACATATGGGTCATTTAAATCCTGAATACAGAAAGAAAAACTTTGAGGAAGTGGTAAAAGGATTTGATGCCGAAGCTGCCAAAAATGCAGGAGAAATGTGCCTTGAATGTGGATGCCATGACTATCATAACTGTAAACTTATTGATGCAGCACATAAAAATGCATATAGTGTTCATGATGATGAGTTTAGTGGAACTAAAAAAAGCATTTGTAGTAGAGGTATATCAGAAGAGGTAAATAAAGACGAAGATTTTATTTATAGAGATAGCCATAAATGTATAGGTTGTGGAAACTGTATTAGAGTTTGTTCAGAGCTCATGGGAATAGGAGCTTATGGAACCCTAGAAGATACCTTTATAAGAGAGGAATTAGGTGTGAAAATATTTAAGCCTGACCCAAGAAGGCCGCTTGAAGAAAACAATTGTGTATCATGCGGTCAATGTGTGTTTGTATGCCCAACGGGCGCGTTAGAAGGTGTAGGTGAACATAATAAAAATTATTGGAAACCAAATAAAACTAGAACAACCTGTCCATATTGTGGAGTTGGATGTCAACTAGATTATCATACAGCCTATGGGGAAATTACTGGGGTGACGCCAGTAAACAAAACCGCTAATGAAGGATTAAGCTGTGTTAAAGGATCTTTTGCATATGACTTTGTTAACTCGGAGGATAGGCTTACAAAACCTTTGATTCGGACAAATGAGAAGGCAGTAGAAATAAAACCTGAGTGGAGAGAAGCTACCTGGGAAGAGGCATACTCTCTAATAGGGGCAAAAATCAAAGAAATTAAAGAATTCTTTGGACCTAACTCGATTATGGGTTTTGCTAGTGCAAAAGTCACAAATGAAAGTAACTATATCTTCCAAAAAATGTTTAGAGCTGTAGTGGGAACGAATAACGTTGACCACTGCGCAAGGCTTTGACATTCCTCGACTGTTGCAGGTCTTGCAAAGAGTTTAGGAAGCGGTGCTATGACAAATCCAATGACTGATTGTAGAAAAGCAGATGTTATTTTTGTAATAGGATCAAATACAACAGAGGCGCACCCTGTTATAGGAAATTATATGAAACAGGCAAAGTCTAAGGGAAGTAAGATTATTGTAGCTGATCCAAAGAGAATACCTCTTTGTGATCACGCAGATTTATATCTCCAAATAAAACCAGGAACAAATGTAGTTTTAATCAATGGAATGTTAAATATAATTTTTGATAAGGGATTAGAGGATAAGGACTATATTGAGGCGCATACTGAAGGGATTGAAGAATTAAGGGCAAAAGTAAAAGGTTACACACCAGCTATTGTTGCTAGAACTTGTGGTATTTTAGAAGAGGACTTAATTGAGGCAGCTACCATGTATGGAAAGGCGGATAAAGCTTTTATTGCCTACGCAATGGGAATAACCCAGCATTTGAATGGAACAAATAATGTATTATCAATTTCTAACCTTGCACTAGTAACAGGTAATATAGGAAAAGAGGGAACCGGGGTTAACCCTTTAAGAGGGCAAAACAATGTGCAAGGGGCTTGTGATATGGGAGCCTTGCCAACAGATTACCCTGCATACCAAAAGGTTGCAGATCCAAAAGCAAAAGAGAAATTTGAAAAAGCCTGGGGGGTGAAACTTTCAGACAAACCAGGTATCACTGTGACTATGACTGCAGATGCTATTTTAAATGATGAGATAAAATTTCTATATATAATGGGAGAAAACCCAATGGTCTCTGATCCAGATTCAGCTCATATAGCACATAGCCTTTGTAAGGCTTTTGTAGTTTGCCAAGACATTTTTGAAACAGAAACAACTCACTTTGCAGATGTTATATTACCAGCTAATTCTTTTGCAGAAACAGAAGGTTGTATAACAAATTCTGAAAGAAGAGTGCAAATGGTGAGAAGGGTACTACCTCCTAAAGGCTTGTGTAAGGATGACTGGAGAATCATTGTAGACATAATGAGAGTACTTGGATATGAGTGGGATTATGAAAGTAGTGAAGAAATTTTTGAAGAAATGAGAAGGCTAACACCCTCTTATGGTGGAATGACTTATGAGAGAATCGATGATGATGGGCTTTGCTGGCCTTGTCCAACTGAAGAGCACCCTGGGACTAGGATTTTGCATACAAATGGGCCTACCCGTGGAAAAGGTCTTTTAGTGCCAATTGACCCAATGGTTTCACCAGAAACACAGCTTGAGGACTATCCATATATATTAATTACGGGAAGGATACTAGAGCATTACCATACAAGAACGATGACAAAGAGAACTAAGAAAATACATCAAAGGTTCTCAGAAAATTATGTCGAAATTTCATCTACTGACTTAAAAAAACTCGGAATATCTCAAGGTGATGTGGTTAGGTTAAAGTCTCTTCGTGGAGAAACTATTGCTAGGGTTAAGGAGGCAGATGGAATCCAAGATGGAACTATGTTTATGCCATTCCACTTTAATGAAGGAGCAAATATGTTACCTGATGGAAAGAGCCTTGATCCAGTTAGTAAAATTCCAGGCTTTAAGCAAATTGGAGTGCAGATTGAGAAACTATAGTAACTGTAAGCAATAAAATAATAAGTCGTAAGATAAATGATAGGGATTTGTACTTACGACTTTTTTTTTGTGATTTTTTCTAGGTCCTCTTTTGTGTTAATGTTTACAATGTATCCATCCTCTTCAGTTGTTTCATAGACTTGAAAGGGTACGTCACAAATGGCAGCCATTATTTTGGCAGGACCGTCTTTTATGTGATTATAGATGATTTCACTAAAATCTTTGGAGAAGACTCCGATTAGTGGCTCAGGCCTGGGGCCTTGCTTCAACAAGGTTACGGCCATCTTAAAGGGGTGGGACTGACTTCTAAAATGATGTGTTAGTAAATTCTTTAGAGTAACAGCTGTAATCCCAATACAGTCTACGGGGATAACAAGTGCTAGTGGAGTTTTAGTTGCTTTTAGTGAGGAGTAAATACCAGAAAGTGGACCTCTGCCTTCTAGTTCATCTAGCACATCAATTCCAGATATTATAATTTCAGTGAAGCCCATTTCTTTGCCTAAGTTCTTTTGTATATCAAGAAAAGACAGGCCGTTTATTTGCAAGTCTTCTTTTGGTGTACCCATTCTCCTACTTTTTCCTCCTGCTAGAATAATTAAAGAGATATTTTCGTAGTTTAAGACATTTGACTTTTCATTTTCAATTTTATAATTCTTAATTTTTTCCATAATGCATTTTATCATAAAATATGGATTTTTACTTATAAAAATTATATAATTAACCATCAATATATTGGAATACTAAGCATAAGTATGGTGGAAAGAGGTATGACGTGAAACCGAAATATAAACTTATATATAAGATACTAAACACTAAATTTTATCACTTTTATTTAGCTTTGATAATATTTTTTCTTTTAGGTTCAGCAGTTATCCTAAAAGTAGAGCCTGGTATAAGCAGTTATGGAGATGCTATGTGGTTTTCTTTTGTTGCAATGTCAACTATCGGCTTTGGTGACGTTGTTGTTGTTACTACTGTTGGAAGAATAACAGCTGCTTTTTTATCGATACTGGCAATTTTTGTTGTGGCCCTTACAACAGGTGTAATAGCCAGCTTTTACTCAGATATACTTAGAATGCGTGCACAGAAAAATGTAAGTGAAAATGAAGAACTGACAAATTTATTAGAAAGAATGGAAAATCTATCAGAGTTATCAAAAGAAGAGCTTGTTGAAGTTTCTGACAAGGTAAAGATGTTTCGAAATAAAAATAGAAGAGGATAGAAAATAATGAATAGATATATAGAATTTGATAAAGTAAGCAAGCATTATTTAATGGGAGAGCAAGACATTACGGCTCTTAATGAGATGAGTTTTGGAATAAATGAAGGAGAACTTTGTGTCATCGTTGGTCCAAGCGGAGCTGGAAAGACCACATTACTTAATATTTTAGGGGGAATGGACAATGCAAGTAGCGGCACATGTATAGTTGGAGGAGAGGATATTTCAGCTTTTTCAGAAGTAGAGCTTACAACCTATAGAAGATATAGTGTTGGGTTTGTATTCCAGTTTTACAATTTGGTGCAAAACTTAACTGCATTAGAAAACGTGGAGCTTGCGACGGAGATTTGCAAAGAGCCTTTAGACAGCCTTGAGGTTCTTAAAAGTGTCGGTTTAGAGGATAGAATAAACAATTTTCCTGCTCAGCTTTCAGGGGGAGAGCAGCAAAGGGTTTCAATTGCAAGAGCCCTTGCAAAGAATCCTAAAGTTGTACTTTGCGACGAACCGACAGGAGCCTTAGACTATAAAACAGGGAAAGCTATTCTTAAACTGCTACAAGAAACTTGCAAAAAAACAGGTAAAACAATTGTGGTAATTACACATAATTCAGCAATTAAGCCTATAGCTGATAGAATTATTACTGTAAAAAATGGCCAGGCCATTACCAATGAAATAAATGAAAACCCTATTTCAGTTGATTTAATTGAATGGTAAAGGAATGTAAAATGGGTAAAACATATTGGAAGTTAATACGTAGAAGTATAAAAGAAAATACTGGTAGGTTTATTTCTATCTTTACTATTGTGGCACTGGGAAGTGGTTTTCTTGCTGGGCTTTTGGCAGCTCCACCGGGAATGGAAAACCGTACTGACCAATTTTTGGATGCTCATAACATGTATGATATAAGTATAAAAGGTACATTGGGTATAACTGAAGAGGATGTTGAAGTAATTTCGAATATTGATGAGGTTTCTAGCGCTTATGGAGTAAACAGCCGTGAGGCTATTCTGGAAGACGATTTGGGAAATAGACATGTAGCTAGAATTACTGCTGTTCCTGAAAACACATTAGAACTAAGCTCTGGAAAGTTCCCAAAGGATAGCAATGAAGCAGTTATTGAAATAATTAATCCATTTTCAAATATAGATAATAATATAAAAACCCTAAAATTAGCAGAGTCACAAGAGAAGGTAGAAGGCCTTTTATTTGAGGAGTTTTCAGTTACAGGAATAGTCGAGACTCCTTTTAATATAGCAATAAAAGACCAAGCCTCCCAAGAAGGAAATGGTGATATAGCTCTTGAAGTTTTTGTACACTATAGTGCTTTTGAAGATGAGTATTTCACCGATATGCACATTCAGCTTACAGAGGCAAAGAATGCTAGTTTTTTTGATGATGAGTATGACAAAATACTAGATGAATCCATGGATATAATTGAAGTGGCAGGAGAGGTGAGATCTGATTTAAGAACGGAAGAAATTTTAACTGCTGCACAAAAAGAATTAGATGAAGGTCAGGTGGAGCTAGACGCCGAAAAAAATAAGGGAAAAGCTGAAATTGCAAAGGCTAAGGCAGAGGTAACTCAAGGTGAGAAAGAACTTAGTAATAGTGAAATAGAGCTTGAGAAGGCTAAAGAAGAGATTGCATCAGGAGAACTAGCTTTAGCAAATGGAGAGGTGCAGCTAGCGGAGTTAGAAAATCAGTTAGCAGATATACCATACCTGTCACCAGAAGAAGGTGCGCAGATACAAGCTGCTTATGATGCTGCAGCTTTAGAACTTAGTGAACAGAGAAGTATATTAGAAAAAGCAAAAAATGAAGTTAACATAGGAGAAGAGGAGATAAGTGCTGGGGAAGCAGAGCTTGAATCAGGTAGAGCCGAGCTATATGTTGCTGAGTCTGAAATGAATACAAAGATTGCTGCAGCGCAAACTGAGCTAGATGAAGCCGCAGAAGAAATTGATAATATGGAAGGGTCAGTTTGGTATTATTTTGACAGAGAGGACAACCCTGGATTATCTTCATATAGAAATGATGTTGGAAAAGTTAGATCCATTTCAGGCGTTTTTCCAGTATTCTTTTTTGCGGTAACGGTTTTAGTAGCGCTAACAACACTAAGTAGAAAGATTGAAGAGGAAAGAACTCAAATTGGAGCACTTAAGTCACTTGGATTTTCAAATAGAAGCATATTTGCAAATTACTTGATTTACTGTCTGGCGGCATCTTCAGTGGGCTCAATTGTAGGAACTATAATTGGCTTTAAGGTGTTTCCAACAGTTATGGATAGAGCTTATGCAATAATGTATACATTACCGGTAATACAACCTGAAATCATGTTAAATATAGGATTACCAATTGCACTAATCATTACCTTTGCAGTTTCTATATCTAGTTATTTTTCCGTGAGGGGTGCATTAAAAGAGAGGCCTGCAAAACTACTCTTTCCTAAGCCGCCTAAACTTGGTAAAAGAATATTATTAGAAAGGCTAGTCCCAGTATGGAGTAGACTCTCTTTTTCACATAAAGTAACTTTAAGAAATATTTTTAGATATAAAAAAAGGCTACTAATGACCGTCATTGGTATTGCAGGAAGCTTTGCATTATTACTTTGTGCTTTTGGATTGAAAGATTCCATTTCGGATATTATCACCAAGCAGTATGATGAAATAAACAAGGCTGATTTCTATGCATTTGTCACAGAGGAAAAGTATTTAAGTGAGGATAAGGAGCTTTCTAGTATTATCAATAATAAGGAGGTAGTAGCTTCTTATGAGACCTTTTCTGAAACTAATGGAGTCATAACTAATGGACAAAATGAAATCGATTTGGATACAGCAATTGTGGTCCCAAGTGAGTTAGATACTATTGATAATTATTATGGTTTCCGAACTAGAACTACAGGAGAGAAAATTATACTAAATGAAGAGTCTTTTATTATTTCTGAAAAAATGTCTGAAGTTTTGGGTGTCGAGGTTGGAGAAGAGGTTGAGCTTGAAATAGAAAATGGTGAAAAGGCTACCTTTAAAGTTACAGGAATAGCAGAAAACTATATTAGAAATGAAGTTGTTTTAAGTAAAGAAAAGTATGAAAGTGCTTATTCTGAAAAACTAGAATACCTATCAGTTCAAGGTATATTAAACTTTGAAAATGATAATGCAAAAACAGAAGTAGAAAAAGCACTAGGGGCAAGTGTGAATATAAATTATTTTGTTTTTACTGCCGCAATTGAAAAATCTATAGGAGAGTCTATAGAGAGTATAAATTATATTGTAATACTAATAATTGTTTGCTCAGGGCTACTAATTGGAGTTGTATTATATAACTTAATCAACATTAATATTTGTGAGCGAAAAAAAGAGTTGGCAACTATTGAAGTCTTAGGATTTTATAATAAAGAAGTTTACTCATATATTTTTAGAGAAACTAATTTACTATGTATGCTAGGTGCTGCAGTTGGAATTCCGTTAGGGATTATTTTTCACCAGTTTATTGTAAGGGTGATTGAGGTCGACGACACTATGTTTGGAAGAGAAATTTATGGTACTAGTTATCTTTATTCATTGTTAATTGCAACAATATTTGTGGTTTCAGTTAACTTAATCATGAGAAAGAGCATTAAAGAGATAAACATGGTAGAAGCAATGAAGGCAAATGATTAGATGAGAATTGGAATAAAAACAGTATCTAAAAAACAACAAGTAGCTAAAAGAAATAATATTATTTTAGTGTAAAATATATTAAAATGTTCAATTTTATGGTAGAATTAAAGAGAAAATTACTCAAATTATAGTTAATATTGTAAATGCAAGGTTAGATTTAGGTATATGAGGAATAATTACAATGACTTCAAATGGAAAAAATCAAAAATCAAAAATTGATGTAAGAAATAAATTATTTAAAGCAACTGTATTAAGTAATGTTATTTTTGCTTTGTTAATTACGGCAGTAGGGTCATATTTCATTTGGAATACTGCACAAAAAGCCATGGAGAAATCGATGCTACAAATCGCAGAAACCTCTGCAAACCATATCAGTGACATGGTCAATTTATATACTGGCATAATTGATGAATTTGCAGATGATGAAGAGCTTATAAGTCCTAACCTTACAACAGATGAAAAAGGGGAGTATTTAGAGCTAAACACTCAAAAAATCAAAGAAACTGTTAAAGGTAACATTGACTTTAGGTATATAGATTTAAAAGGTAATATTGCAACAACTGAATATAATGCGGCTGAAAGAGGCTATTTTAAAGAAGCCTTAAATGGTAATAGAGGCATGTATATGCCTATTATTAGAAAAGATAATAATAATGTAGAATACCCAATTTCTGTTCCGGTATTAAGGGATGGTAGTGTAGTTGGAGTAATAGCTGCTTATTTTGATTATGAAGCCTTTCAAGGGATAATGGAAAAGACTATAATTGGAGAAACAGGCAGTCCATATATAATAAACAAAGACAGAATTATTGTCTTTTCAATAAATGAATCACAGCTACTTCATAGTGAACCAGATAATAGAGATACAAGTATAAACTCAATGGTTACAAAGATTGAAAATAAAGGATTAAAGGGAGATTTTTCGGGAGGAGTATATTACTATGAAGGCTCTTTTAGAATTACTGCAGCAGCACCGATAGAAGGTACTCAAGATTGGATTATTTTTGTTCCAGTTGACATATTTGAAGTTTTAGAAAATCTGCCATTTACAGTTGTTTTATTGTTAATTATAGCAATTATAGTTGGTTTAGCAATGGTACGAATAATAAACAAAAAAATCTATAGTGGGGCTCTGGATAAAGAGTTAGAAAGAGAAAGGGTTTTAAGGAAGTGTGCAAGTACATTATCCGATGATAGAGACTCTGAAAAGACCTTAACAGATATTGTACATAATATAATTGATTACTACAAGGCAAGTAGAATTTGCATTTATAAAATAAACAGAGAAACGTCATCTATAGTAATAAGTAATCAAATCATTACTGAGAATTCCAAGAAGTTACCTAATGAACCCATATATTTACCATATGAAATAATTGAGGGATGGAGCGAAATTTTAAAATCTTTTAAAGGGAAAAAGGTGAGAGTTGAAGACATACCGATAGAAGCGGATTTTGATACTTACAAAAATCTAATACCAGGTTCTGATGATAAGTTTTTCTTGACACCATTAGTTACTGGTGATAATAATGTGCTTGGCTTTGTATCAGTTGATGAGCCAAAACAAAATGAAGAAGATGCAGTGTTTATTTCTAACATCGCAAACTTTATTGTAAACCATATAGATAAGGAAGAGTATATTACTAAGTTGAAATTTTTAGGTTATCATGATATTTTGACTAATGCATTTGAAAGGAATAAATACATAAAAGACTTAGATGACCTTGAAAAAAGAGGGAATATAGATGTTGGAATAGTATATATTGATATTAATGGCTTAAAATTAACCAATCAAACATATGGTCAAAAAGCTGG
>CAYJFM010000008.1:0-8745 GCA_964369805.1 uncultured Oscillospiraceae bacterium | reverse complement strand
TGTCTTTGGAAACCACTTATATAGGTTGGGTGCAGATGAATTCCTAGTAATTTATCCAGATATTACTGAAAGTGAGTTTACCAAATTAGTACAAGAGTTTACTGTTAAGATTAGCAGGGTTGAAGATTTCACATTGTCTTTTGGACATTGTTATAAAAAAGGTACTAATGATGTTGCAGGAGACATAGATTATACAAGCAAAATTATGTTTGCAGAAAAACAAAAATATTATAAAGAAGGAAAAGGTGATAGTAAATCTACGTCAAAACTTGGACTGAAAAATTTATTAAAAGATATTAAAAGTGGCAAATTTGAGATAAAACTCCAACCAAAAGTTGACTTAAATGAAGGTAAAATTATTGCTGCAGAAGCTCTAGTAAGAAAAAGAGATGATGAGGGAAATTTGATAGCACCTTATAAGTTCATTCCAGTTTATGAAAAAGATAAGACTATAAGGCATGTGGATTTATTTGTGCTAGAAGAAGTATGTAAATGTATAAAGAAGTGGAAAGAAGAAGGTATTGAGATAGCCATTGCAACTAACATTTCTAGGTACACACTGATGGAAAGAGATATAGTAAATGATGTTGCTAAGATTTGTGATAAGTATAAAGTCCAGTATTCGCAAATTGAAATTGAAGTTACAGAATCAAATAATGATATTAAAACCTATGATTTGGTCGAAAAAGTAAAAGAGTTTAGAGCCAAAGGATTCGAAGTTTCGTTAGATGACTTTGGTGCTGAGTATTCAAATTTTGCAATTCTACCATCATTAGAAGTTTCAACTGTTAAACTTGATAAATCAATTATTGATAATCTTTCTAAGGAGAGTTCTGGACTAATTTTAGCTAAGAATATTCTGAACATGTGTAAAGAACTAAAAGTTCCATTTACACTGGCGGAGGGAATTGAAACTAAAGAACAATGGGATCTTTTAAAGGAATTAGGCTGCGATGAAGGGCAAGGGTATTTCTTCTCAAAACCCGTATCAGTTTTAGAATTCTACGACTTGATAAAAGAACAAAAATAATAAGTTAATAAGAAAGCAAAGCAATGCCATATTATTGGTGTTGCTTTTTTTTTATTAATATGGAAATAAATGGAAAAAATATTGACAAAAAATGAGAAAGGAGGTATAGTGTTTATATGGAAATAAATGGAAAAAATGATAAAAAAAGCAAAATCAAGGATAAAGATTTCCCCATTACTAAAATAGTGGATGATGCTAGAAAAAACATCAATTTTAAAGGTGAAGAGGTAAATGACGAAAGAGCTCTTGAACTAATTGATGAATATATTTTAAATAAAAAAGAACTGAAAGATTTAGACTTTAATAAGTTAATTGAAATTGAAGAAAGGCTTTTTGTAGCATTAAGAAAACCTTTGGATATTTTACAAGAGTTTGCTGATGATAAGAGTATCTCAGAAATAATGGTGAATGGTAAGGATAATATTTTTATTGAGAGAGATGGGAAAATTCAAAAAACTAAACTGCAATTTGATAGCAGAGAGGAATTAGAAGAGGTGATTTCGCGGATAGCAGGGAAAGTAAATCGTGAAATAAATACATTAAATCCAATCGTTGATGCAAGGTTAGAAGATGGATCTAGGGTAAATGCGGTTTACAAAAATATTGCAATAGGAGGCCCTATTTTAACAATAAGAAAATTCCCACAAAAAGCTATAGATATGGATAGACTAATTGATATTGATACCATATCAAAGGAAGCGAGTGATTTTCTAGTGAAATTAGTTAAGTGTAAGTACAACATTTTTATTAGTGGAGGTACTTCTTCAGGGAAAACAACCTTTTTGAATGTGCTAACTGATTTTGTTCCTTCGGATGAAAGAGTAATTGTGATAGAAGATTCAGCAGAACTGAGGATTAGAAAAATTGATAATCTAGTTAGAATGGAATGTAAAAAAGCTAACTCTCAAGGGAAGGGAAGTATTGAAATGGATCAACTGATAAAATCTAGCTTAAGAATGAGACCAGATAGAATCATCGTTGGAGAAGTCAGGGGAAAAGAAGTTATAGATATGCTTCAAGCCATGAACACTGGGCACGACGGGAGCATTTCCACAGGGCATGGCAATAGTATAAAGGGGATGTTAAAGAGGCTTGAAACTATGATGCTGCAAGGAGTGGATTTTCCAATAGAAGCTTTAAGGGGGCAGATTGCAGAAGGAATTGATATTATTATTCATTTAGGAAGAATAAAAGGGAAAGGAAGAAAGGTGCTTGAAATTGCAGAAGTGTTGCAATATGAGGGAGGTGATATTAAGATTAATAGCCTTTTTAAATATTGTTCAAGTGAGGGATTATTAAGAACTCAAAACAGGCTTATAAACAAAGACAAGATTATGCTTAATGGTGATTGTGATGAAGAGTAAAACTAATAGGGAATTAATAATTTTTCCTACTAAAACTGAAAAACATAAATACGTAGTGATTTCCTATGTAAGCATATTTTTACTTTCTTTGTTATTTTATAAGAGCTTTTTGATCTCTGCTGTGTTTGGATTTATATGTTTAGGGGGGCTTAAAAGATATGAACGTCACACAGTGGAGAAGAAAAAGGCTTTAATTCTTAGAGAATTTAATGATTTTCTATATTCAATAGCATCATCTTTTGAGATGGGTTCAAATTTAGTTACAGCTTTGGAGGATAGCGAAAAAGTTCTAGAGTCGATATATAGAGAAAAAGGAATTTTGGTGGAAGAAGTACGGAAGATGAGATTGGAAATAATAAATGGGAACCAAAGAGAAGAAGTTGCTCTTATTAATTTTTCTGAAAGGGTGCCTATTGAAGATGTAAGGAATTTTGTTGAAGTGTATATATTTTGTAAAAAGATAGGTGGGAATATTAATAAGGTGATTTCTAAAAGTAGTCAGATTATTACAGAAAAAGTGGTTATAGAAAGGGAAATAAGAGCCACTATGTCGCAGAAGAAATTCGAAGGGCAGATTATAACCTTTATGCCTATTCTTACTGTACTACTATTAAATATTTTTTCGCCAACATATTTAGAAATCTTATACACAACATTGGCAGGAAGAGTAATTATGACCATTTCTATGGGAAGCATAGTGGGAGCATTTCTATTGATGGAAAAGCTTACGAGAATAGATATTTAGCTGGAGGACTAAAGTATGAAAAGAGGCTTTGAAATAATTAAAGACCTTTCTCTTGGCAATGAAGAGGTTATAAAAAAAAGGTTGGCTAAACTGTATGGGTACGATGATTGGAGTAAAGAAGCAAAGTTAATTAGAAATAAAAACTTTAAAAATGCAATGCTTATTATTCTAATTATTACTACAGGTATAGTTGCATTTGTTTTTGAAGGAGAACAACTATTAGAGTCAGAAACTAAAAATGGGAATAAGTTTTATATCAATGAAGAGGGGGTTGGAACAAGTTTTTTTGATATTGATTATAAGGCAGAGTTTATGGTTAATGGTAAGGTGGAGCACATAGAAGGAAGTGAAAATGTTGGAATTTCAAAGGATGGAACTGTTGAAAAGGAGGAGGAAATTATTGAAGCAGAAGCCCCAGAAATAATAGTGGAGAGGAAGATAAGTCAAGCTGTAACTAAAGCAGAGGAAGAAAAAAGAAAGGGGGAAATTATACTGCCACAATTAATAGAGGATGACATATTAGTTAATTGGCAAATAAAAGAAAGTGATAACAGGCCATTTATAATGATAGCAATTATTATTGGACTAATATTAGTGTATAAAATTCGTTACGTAGGATTAGAAAAAATGGAGAAGTCTAGTAAGGAATCAGTCATAAAAGAGCTTCCTGGCTTTATCAATAAGCTACTATTGCTATTAAGTGGGGGAATGATATTTAATGATGCTTTGCAAAAAATTAGTAGCGATTATGAAAAAAATAGGGGTGAAGGGACTTCATACTTTTACGATCAATTAGTTTATATTAGAGTTTATGAGGAAGAAATCAATAGGCCAGCTATTAAACAGTTAGAAGAATTTGCTAAAAATACAGAAATAAGAGAATTTATTAGGGTTACTTCTATAATTCGTGAAGAAAGCAAAACAGGTGGAAATTTAAAGGAAAAGCTAAGAAATGAAAGTGATATGTTATGGCTAATGAGAAAAAAAGAAGCTGAGGAAAGAGGGAAGAAGGCAGAAACAAAAATGTCATTTCCATTAGTGCTTTTGTTGTTAGTAATGATGTTATTAACAATTACGCCTACTTTTATGACAATGTAATGAATAAAAGAGAAAGGATTTAAAATGGATACAAAGAAAATAAAGGGACTACAAATGATAAAGAGATTAAAATCTAGAAAAATAAGAGAGGTAAAATATTTAGAAAAAGATGATTTTCTGCAAGAAGAGCCAATAATAGTTGGAAATAAAAAAGGGATGGAACTGGTTCAAGTTGGAATTCTTATTGCAATTGCAATTGTTGTAGGCTTAATATTTAGAAGTGAGATAATGTCTTTTGTACAGGATGTTTTCTCGGACCTAAAGGATGGATTTTAATGAGAAACAAAAAGGGGTCGTATACTGTGGAAGCTACCATTGTTTTTCCTATTTTAATACTATCAATAGTTACAGTTGTAGGAATAATAGTCTTTATGTATAAGAATGTGGAGGCTAATGTAGCAACACATATTTCAATTATACAAGAACTTGGGCTTGAAACAGAAACAAATGCTTATTTTGGAAAAATACCTGATGGTGTAAATTTAGAAACTGATAAACAACTAATATTTTATAAAGTATATGGAGAAAATTATGTATTGTCAAAAGATTTTGGGCTTATTGGAGGGGAATTGGATAATACTATAGAAAATATAGGGAGTGCAGCCAATGAAAAAGAATATATTAGAATTAGCGACTTCATTAAAGGTAACTAGTGAAAAAAAGAATTTTACTTTTTTAAACAATAGGATGAAAAGAGGTAGTTCTGTAGTGTTTTTAGGAATAATTCTTGCAGCAATACTTGCCGTAGTTCTAGCCTTTATTTCTTCTAGCCAGCGAGTAGCAACTATTGGATATGCGAATAGTGTTTTAACTTTAGCACATAATTCTGTATTAAGTGAGTATAGTATAGAGCTAAAAAATCATTATGGTCTCTTTGCCTTCAATGGAACTAATTCAGATGTAGAGAGCAAAATTGCATACTATAGCAATTATAGTTTTAGTGAAAGAGAGAATATTAAGTTAGAAAATGTAAAGGTTGATGTCTCAAGCCATAGCTTAGGTGATATAAATGTTGCTAAAGAGCAAATGATTGAGCATGGGCAATTTGCACTCGCAAGGAAAATTTTCAAAAGTAAAAATGGAAAAACTGAAATAGACGGAGTCAACTTGGAAGGTGCTGAGAGTGGTTTGATGCAGTTAAGCGGTGATGGAAGAAAAGAGAGGAAACTAAGTAGTAAAGGTATATTGAATACTTTACCTTCAAAAGGGTATGGAGGATCAGATTCAATTCTTGGCAAAATATCTGGAATAACAAAGCTTGAAGAGGGATATTTTGATAGTGTAACAGGCGATTTTTTGATTAATCAGTACATTCTTAACTCGTTTGGCAGTTATGTAAATGTTCCAGAGCACGAAACTTTTTTTAAAGGAGAAGTAGAATATATTCTTGGTGGAGAAAACTCAGATTCAAAGAATTATAAAGAACTGAAAAATGAGATTAGAGTACTAAGGAATCTTGTGAATCTGGGGCATATCGTTACCGATGCAAAAAAAATGAACTTAATAAGTACAGCTGCAAAGGCAACAGGACCAGCAGCCCCTGCAACAGCTTTAGTTTTGCTGGAAGCCTGGGCTCTTGCGGAAGCGAATAACGATATAAAGCTTTTAGAACATGGAAAACTAGTTCCCTTTGTAAAAACAAATGAAACATGGGCAATAGACTTTGATATTATTTTGAAAAACAAACCTCAAGGCTATATAGATACTAAGGCTAAAACCGGATTAAGCTATGAAGGGTACCTGATGTTTTTCTTAGGGTTTATGGATGAAAACGTTAAAGTTGCGCGGGCTTTAGATTTGATACAAATAAATATGCAAGGGTTATATGATTCGAACTTTTTAATAATGGAGCATAATACAGGATTCTATGTAACAGAAACGGTCAATGGTAAAGAGTATGTTTATGAAGATAAATACTAAAAAAGGAACATATACTATTGAGGCAGCAATCATTCTGCCACTTGTGATTGTAGGAGTTTTAACCTTAGCATATGTTATATACAGCGTATACGTGACTGAAGATATTGCTTATATAGCGTCAGATGAAGCTAAGGAGCTTTCATTGAAGTCTTATGATATAAAAACATCCATTGGATTCTCAGGGGCCTTAGAGGAAAGGATAGAAGAGGAAAACAGCAAGGCTCATAGGGTAAAGGTTAGCAATATGGGATATTTGTATAGAAAAAATGGAGTTTCAGAATTGATATCCTTTGATGTTAAGTATTCCATAGACACTAATCTGCCTTTGAATTTTATTACAGATTCTTCAAATAGTGATTCATATCTATTTAGAGCATTCACAGGTAAAAGTAGTAAATGGAGCCCTAGTTCTTTTGATGAGATGGAAGGTAATAGTAAAGAAGTATGGGTATTTCCTGATTCAGGGAAAAAATATCATAAAGAAAGCTGTACTCATGTAAAAAGTAACTTTATGCGTGGGATACTTACAAAGGACTTAAAAAGAAAATATAATGAATGCGAAAACTGTGAAGTGAGTAATAAAGATGTTGGAAGTCTAGTGTTCTATTTTCCTAATTATGGGGAAAGTTATCATACGGGCAATTGTAAATCTGTAGACAAGTACACAATTTCAATAGATGAGAACCAAGCGAAGCAGCGTGGTTATACACCTTGTTTAAAGTGTGGGGGATAAAGTTGACGAAAGATGGATAAAAATAGAAAAGTAGATAAAATAATAATAAGTAAGGAAGAGCTTAATAAGTTGGATATTGATATTCTGCTTAAGGGAAAAAGTAGTGAGTTTGCACCAGTGTCTATTTCAGAGCTTAAAGAAGAATACATATTAAGGCCTTTCTTAGATGGATTTGTTCCACTAGAGGAGCTAATGATAGAAAGTAGTGATGAAGCAAAGAAACTGGGCGGAAAAGTTGCAATGGCTTTGGAAAAAATAGATAGCAGTTTACTAGATTTTTCAAGGGTGAAATTTTCAACTAAAACAGTATATTACTCAAAAAAAGAAGAAAAAATTGCGGTTGTTTTTAATAATTTTGCTACCCAATTAGAAACTGAGATGGTGATGAAGACAAGGTGCCTTATGATTTTAAGAGAAATGGAAAACCAATCTATAGGAGAGGCAAAAGCACTCTTCAAAAAAGTTAGAATTTCAACGGAAGTTTTTGATATGGGAGTTTTGGGAATAAAAAGCACTTTTTTGTCTGAATATGAAAAGTTAAAGAAATAGACAATAATTTATGATATACTTTATTTATGACTATTTATGTATTTAATAAAATTAAAGAGAGAAAAGTAACAACAACTGAGATGTTACAAAAAGCTACGAGAGCTTATTTATTTGAAACAGGTATTACACCAAAGAGGGATCAGAAAATAATAATAGAAAGAACTAAAGAAGGGAAACCATATTTTAGAAATTTACCAGTCTATTTCTCTATTTCTCATAGTGGTGATATTTGTGTCATAGTTTTTTCAAGAAGCGATGTTGGAATTGATATTGAAGAAGTGCGAGAGATTAATAAAGATAAAATATCAGAGAGATATTTTACTGCAGAGGAAGCTGATTACTTAAAAATTAATAACACTAGAGAAGATTTTTATAGGGTGTGGACAAGAAAAGAGGCTTATGCCAAACTAGTTGGCGTACCTTTGCTTAGAATTATGAAAAGGCTTAATACTGTAGAAGATAATAATCTACCGGCGCAAGTTAGGAACATGACTTTTAAAGAGGTTTACATTGAAAGGGGTTATGTTTGCACCATGGTTAGCACTGAAGAGGATAATGAAATTACTTATGAAAAAATGTAGTAGGCAAGTAGTATCGGATATAAGTAAAGGAAGAATAGCTTGCGTCATTTTTGCGTTCTTAATTGGGTTTTCGGTAGTGTTAACAAAAATAGCTTTGTTATACGCTAGCTCCCTTACTGTGCTTACTTGGAGGTATAATTTTGCTACAATTGCAGTTGTTTTTGTTGTCTTATTTAGTAAGAGAATAAGGGGACAGTTTACAACAGTTAATAAAGATTTACTAATTGTTGCAATAACCTACGTTGGCTTTATGGGCCTTCAAACTATCGGACTTAAGTTTACAACTTCTATTGAGGGTGCAATACTGTTTGCTATTGTGCCAATTTTAACAACTATACTTTCTGGAATACTAATAAAAGAAAAATCATCTATGGTGCAAAATATTTTTATGTCTATTTCAGTTGCAGCACTAATATATATGATTGTTGCAAATGTAAGTGGAGAAACAAGTTTTAATATTGTGGGAACGATTATTTTGCTTGCAGCAAGTATTTCAATGGCAATTAGTAATGTTTGGATGAGGAATGTAAGAGGTAAAATATCGCCCTTTCAGATATCTTTCATGGTCTGTGTATTAGGATCAGCAATATTTAACTTTGCAAGAATTACCACAGAGGGTTTTGAAGGCTATGTTGCACCTTTACTACAAATTGAGTTTGTATCACTTGTAGTTTATCTTGGTGTAGCCTGCATTTTCTTTACTGCTGTGTTATTATCTTAATCCC
>CAYJFM010000007.1:0-62498 GCA_964369805.1 uncultured Oscillospiraceae bacterium | reverse complement strand
CCTACGACCTTCGGGTTATGAGCCCGACAAGCTACCAACTGCTCCACCCCGCGGCATTATTTTTTATTGCTTTGTTGCAACTTCTATATAATATCCTATTTTTAGACTTGTGTCAATAGAATTTTCATTTTTTTATATTTTTTCTCACCTTTTCTCAGCTTTTTCTCACTTTTATAAAGCGCCAAGCACATACAAGTGCCTGGCGCCTATAGTTTTTACTTTTTCTACATCTCTGCCCACTCTTCAACAAACGTCATAAAGCAATGTGGTATCAGTGGCAAGAAATGTAATATGCATTTATTTATAAATTATGTTTACACTTTCTACCAATAACATACACGCCTACAATCGACATTATAGCTACTGTAATTAAGGCAAATATATTTGTATCATCCCCAGTATCAGGAACTAGTGCAACTCCTCCTCCACTTTCTGGAACCGGCGTAGGAGTCACCTCCGCAGCCTCAGTCAAAGTAAAAATTCCATCGGTATTAGTCCCATATTCTGCAGAAGAAATTACGAATGAATAGTTACCAGGATCCAACTTCGCAGTGTAATCACCTGAAACTGTTAGCACAGTGCTTCCTGGTGAAAAAGTAATATTTTCTTTAGATATTTCTACTCCCCCTAACTCTAGGGTTAAGTCATCTCCAATCCCGTCAACATATGGAGTTGTTATTCGAATAGCTAAAGGCTCTCCTTGCTTAATTGTTTGTCCATTTCCTTCCATTACATTCATTATAGTTGTCAAGTATGGAAATCCATCGTTATATTTTGAATCTATTGCAAATGGCCCAACGTAACTAGAATCAGCAAGGTCAGTGTTTAGTTGGTCTTTAAACTCCTTCTCCTTCATTTGATCCAATGTAGCTCCTCCATTAGCACTTCCTAAATAAGAAGTTCCATTCGTTTCCCTGAAGGTTCCAGTAGGAGTGTCGCTGTTTCCATAGCTATTTTCAACGTCTGATTGAGTAGCACCAACTAAACCGCCTGCGTTTCCAAGCCCATTTCCGCTAACTGTTGCAGCTGCATAACTATTTTTTAAAGTAAAGTCATAACCAGATCCGATTAAGCCTCCAACAGTACCTCTACCCGAGACACTACCTACATAATAACAATTTGTGACAGTTGTGTCGTCACCATAGCCGATTAGCCCTCCAATGTAATCCTCCGTTGCAGTAACATTTACCGTAGAATAGCTTTCTAAAACTGAGCATCCTCGTCCATTCCCGATTAGGCCTCCAGTATTCCATTCAGCTAAAATCTCACCGGTGCTGTAGCAATTAGTAACTTCTACATAAGTACCGTTTGCAATCAAGGCTCCTGCCCGGGCTCTAAATACTTCTGATACGTCTATACTACAATCTACAATCCCAACATTTTTAATATGCGCTCCACTTGCGGCTTGTCCAATAAATCCTGCACTAGAACTTTTAGTTATTCCTAGGTTTGATATTGTGTTTCCTTTTCCGTCAAAGGTCCCTTCAAAATAAAATCCATTACCATTCCTAAATGTTCCTATAGGAGTCCACTCTTTTTTATCTAAGTCTATATCGTTACCTAGGATAATTTCTTGCCCTACAAAAGCATTTGCTCCGATTTGGCTCCCACTATCATCTACAGCAGTTCCATTTACAATTTGAGCCAACCCCGCTAACTCAGAAGCCTTTGTAATTATGAACTGGCTAGCTGTAGGATCAGATGTATACCAACTAGTGTCTATGCTGAATCCATCCCACTTATCAGTTGTTGAAGCAAATGATGACAATGGCATCATTGATGCCATTAGTATGGCCGTTAATAGAATGCTAATTATTCGTTTCTTACTTTTCATTTTTCCTCCTTAATCTAAGTAAATCATTAAATCTTCTATATTATACTAGTAATTTAATTAAAATACAATTTTTTCTGCAAAGCAAGGTTTACCAACCATGTGATGTGTAGTTTTTCTTTCTCATTACTTTTCTTGCTCAATTACCGAATCTCCTTTTTTCGCTCTATTTGCACTTTCTCAATTTATGCTATAATAAAACGTAACACATTAATCAAGGAGGTATTTATGAATATTTTATTATTAGGGGCAAGCCCTCGCAAAGGAAGCAACTCTGAATTTCTACTAGAAAGGGTGCATGACGGTTTTATTAAGAATGTAGACGGCTCTGATATCACCCACCTAAACGTTAACAACTTAAACATCAACCCCTGTTCCCATTGTGACATATGTCAGCGTAAGCTAGGTTGTGTGCATACTGATGATACAAATAGCACATTGGCGCTTATGGAGGCGGCAGATATTATCATTTTTGCATTACCTGTTTACTGGTGGGGTATCCCTTCTCAGCTCAAGTTAGTAATTGACAAATTATACTCTAAAATCGTAGGCTTTAAAGAGCTAAGGAAAAAAGTTGGTGTAATAGTTGTTGGTGGAGCTTCACTAGACAACCCTCAATACAAGTTAATCGACGGACAATTCACTTGTATTTTGGAATACCTAAATTGGGACTACACTGCAAAGTTGGACTCTTCGGCTCACGATCCTGGTGACACAACATCTTCAACTGCAGAAAGCCTTTTGGCTTTAGATCTATGGAAAAAATTCGTTTAAGAATATTTACTTGCAATATCTACGTTAAATCAAATTATCAAGAACTAAAAAACACTGTTGAATTTCAACAGTGTTTTTTAGTTGGTGCCGGAGACCGGGGTCGAACCGGTACGAGAAGTTAATCTCACAGGATTTTAAGTCCTGGGCGTCTGCCAATTCCGCCACTCCGGCACATTTTATAAAAATTGTTTGGTAACACTAGATCACCAAACATTTATTTGGCTCCAAGGGTGGGGCTCGAACCCACAGCCTATCGGTTAACAGCCGATTGCTCCACCATTGAGCTACCTTGGAACGTTTTTCACAACATGATTAGTATACTACATTCAGTTGTGACTGTCAAGCTTTTTTTTAATTTTCTTAACTTTGTTTTCATGATTTTGTTTCTATAAATTAATTTAATTCTCTAACCAAAATCCTTAGTTAGTATAGCAAATAATAATATTCTATGCAAGCCTTTTTTTAATAATTTTCAAAAAAATTCATCTTTTTTCATCTTTAAATTTTTCTTTATCCGCAGACCTAGTTTACCATTAAAATAAACATCAGGTGCATATATCGACCACACCTGATGTTTGTGAATTTTGGGTTTAAAATTCTATTCTTCCGAATAGCCTATACTTAAATAAGTCCACCAATTTCTAAGAATATTGGCGCAAATACAAGTGCTACAATAGTCATAAGTTTAATAAGAATATTGATTGAAGGGCCTGAAGTATCCTTAAATGGGTCTCCAACTGTATCTCCAATTACTGCCGCTGCATGAGCTTCAGAACCTTTTCCTCCAAAGTGACCTTCTTCAATATATTTCTTAGCATTATCCCACGCACCACCAGCGTTAGACATCATAATTGCTAATAGTACTCCTGATGAAAGAGCACCACCAAGCATTCCACCTAGCGCTTCAGGTCCAAGAATAATTCCTACTCCTAATGGAGCTAAAATAGCTAATAGCCCTGGTGCAACCATTTCTTTAAGAGCTGCTTTTGTAGAAATATCTACGCATCTTGCATAATCTGGTTTAGATGTTCCTGCCATGATTCCTGAGTCTTCTCTAAATTGTCTTCTAACTTCTTCAATCATTTGGAATGCTGCTTTACCTACTGAGTTCATTGTTAATGCTGAGAATAAGAACGGTAACATTGCACCAATGAATAGTCCAATAATAACAATTGGCTCTAAAAGACTAATTGTTGATAATTCTGTTACTGTTGCATATGAAGCAAATAGAGCTAACGATGTTAATGCTGCTGATCCAATAGCAAAACCTTTACCTATAGCTGCTGTAGTATTACCTACTGCATCCAACTTATCTGTGATTTCTCTTACTTCTGGTGGAAGTTCAGACATTTCAGCAATACCACCAGCATTATCTGATACAGGACCGTATGCGTCTACTGCTACTGTCATTCCTGTTGTAGAAAGCATTCCAACCGCTGCAAGAGCAATACCGTAAAGTCCTGCAGTTTCATAAGCTACGAAAATTCCTATTGCAATAAATAGGATTGGCCATACTGTAGAAAGCATTCCTACGCCAAGTCCAGAAATAATTGTTGTAGCTGGGCCTGTTTGGCATTGGTCTGCAATTTTTTTAACCGAACCATAGTCACCTGAAGTATAAACTTCTGTAATTTTACCAATTGCGATACCTACAATTAATCCAGAAACAATAGCAAATGCATATTTCATATCACCAAGCATAATATTGCTAAGTGCAAACGCTGCAACAACAACGATGATTCCGCTTACATATGTTCCTGCATTTAGTGCTGAAGCTGGATTTCCACCTTCCTTACCTCTTACAAACATAATACCTATAATAGAAGCAATAATACCTATAGCTGAAAGAACTAGAGGGAATAGTGCTGCTGTAGTTTGATCAAACATTCCAGGAGCATTTGCCACAGCAACCGCTGCAAGTGTAATAGCTGAAATTAACGAACCTGAATATGATTCGAAAAGGTCTGAACCCATACCTGCTACGTCACCAACATTGTCACCAACATTGTCTGCTATTACAGCTGGGTTTCTTGGATCGTCTTCTGGAATTCCTGCTTCTACTTTACCTACTAAGTCAGCACCAACGTCTGCTGCTTTTGTGTAGATACCTCCTCCTACTCTTCCGAATAGTGCCATAGAAGAAGCTCCAAGACCAAAACCTGTTATTACGTCAATACTGTCAACTCCCATTATTACGAAGATAGCACCAATTCCAAGTAGCCCTAGTCCTGCAACAGAAAGGCCCATTACAGCACCGCTTCTAAACGCTACTTTTAAAGCTTTCGCCATTCCACCTTCTTTAGCTGCATAAGCAGTTCTTACGTTACCTTTTGTAGCAACGATCATCCCAAAGAATCCTGCTAAAACTGATAAAAGTGCTCCAACTACATATAATATAGCTGTTACAGGGCTAATCGCTAGTGCTATTACCGCTGCTAGTACTACAACCACAATTACTTGTGTTTTGTACTGTCTTCTTAGGAATGCCATAGCTCCCTCTCTGATGTAGCTAGCGATTTCTTTCATTCTATCAGTACCTTCTTCTACTTTACTGATCCATGCTGAAAGTCCATACGCTACAACTAATGCAATTACTGCTGCTACTGGAACTAGAATTGCCAGTAAACTTACGCTGTTTGTCATAATTTTCCTCCTACTATAATTACGATTTAAATATAATATTCAAACTAGAACGAATATTCATCCCAGTTTAATGCTATTTCAATATCTTTAGTCTATTGCCCCTCAAGCATTACTAACACTAAAGAAATTACAATGAATGTGATTGCACATACAGTTGTAAGTTTTGAAAGTAGAGCCTCGTATCCTCTGCCTCTTTTTTTACCAAAAAGTTGCTCTGCTCCTCCTCCAATTGCTCCTGATAGACCTGCACTGTTGCTTGATTGCATTAATATGCTTCCAATTAGCGCTATACTAACAATTGCAAGTATTATCATCAATACTATTGATAGTGTTCCCATAATTTCACCTCCCGTGATAACCATTTCAGTTTATCATAAAGAAAAACTCGTTTCAATCTATTTTTTCTATTTTTAGCCTACCTTAACAGTATCTTTACATTTGTACTGATAATGTTATCTTAAATTCAGATATCAGCCCTGTGCCTTAAGATATCTAAATCACTGAATATCTGTTTCTAGCAATTATTTATCTAGATTGTAGAATGCCTTAAGGCCTGCATATTGACCTGATGTATCTAATACATCTTCAATCCTAAGCAGTTGGTTATATTTTGCTATTCTGTCTGTTCTTGAAAGAGATCCTGTTTTAATTTGTCCAGTATTTAGACCTACAACAATATCTGCAATCGTAGTATCTTCACTCTCTCCAGATCTATGTGAAATTACAGCAGTATATCCTGCTTTTTTTGCCATTTCAATAGCATCAAAGGTTTCTGTTAAGGTACCAATTTGGTTAACTTTAATTAAAATCGAATTTGCAATTCCTTTTTCAATTCCTCTTGCTAGAATTTCTGTATTTGTTACAAATAAATCATCTCCAACGATTTGGATTTTTTTGCCTAATCTTTCCGTCATTTTTTTCCAACCATCCCAGTCGTCTTCTTCAAATCCGTCTTCAATAGAAATAATTGGGTATCTTTCACAAAGATCTTCATAATAATCTACCAGATCATCTGCAGTTTTTTCTACACCTTCTCCGCTTAATTTATATTTCTTAGATGTTTTATCATAAAACTCTGAAGCTGCTGCATCAAGAGCAATTTTAATATCATCTCCTGGCTTATATCCAGCTTTTTCAATTGCTTCCATTATTACTTTAATAGCGTCTTCATTTGTTGCCAAATCTGGTGCAAAACCACCTTCATCGCCAACTGCAGTATTCATACCTTTTGCTTTTAGCACTGCTTTTAAACTATGGAAAACTTCCGCGCCCATTCTTAATGCTTCACTAAAAGTATCTGCCCCAACAGGCATAATCATAAATTCTTGAATATCTACAGTATTATCTGCATGAGCTCCTCCATTTATGATGTTCATCATTGGAGTTGGTAATAGTTTCGCATTTACTCCTCCAAAATATTGAAATAAAGGTAATCCTACCGATTTAGCTGCCGCTCTTGCTACTGCTATAGAAACGCCCAGAATTGCATTTGCTCCTAAATTTCCTTTATTCTTTGTTCCGTCTAATTCAATTAGAAACTTATCAATTCCCACTTGGTCATAAGGGTTTGCTCCAATTAGTTCCTCTGCAATTATTTCGTTTACATTTTCAACAGCCTTTAGAGTCCCTTTACCTAAATATCTCTTTGCATCACCATCTCTTAATTCTACAGCTTCATATGCACCAGTTGACGCCCCTGATGGAACTATTGCTCTTCCAACTGTGTCATCTGATAAAAGTACTTCGACTTCAACTGTAGGGTTTCCTCTTGAGTCAAGTACTTCCCTTGCTCTTACATCTTCAATGTGCGCTATCATTTTCTTCTCCTGTTTCTAAATTTCTTTCTCAATATTTACTAATAACTTCTTAAAAATTTACAATTTCAATAAAATCAGTTGGCTTTAAGCTTGCACCACCAACCAAAGCCCCATCAATTTCAACCATATTCATTATTTCGGTTGCATTGGCCGGTTTAACACTTCCTCCATACTGAATTACTACTTCCAGTGATGTTTCTTCATCATAAAGATTTTTGATTACTTCTCTTATGAATCCGCACATTTTGTTTGCATCTTCAGGTGTTGCAGTCTTGCCAGTCCCAATAGCCCAAACTGGTTCATATGCCACAACTAGTTTTTCTACTTGCTCTTTATTTAAACCTTTTAGAGCTCCTACCATTTGTTTTTCAACAATAATGTTTTCAATACCTTCTTCTCTTTGGGTAAGAATTTCTCCTACACATAATATTGGTGTAATGCCTCCTTGAAAAAGTCTTGTTAATTTTTTGTTAACAGTTTCATCTGTTTCCCCATAGTATTCTCTCCTCTCAGAGTGACCTACTACACAGTAATCCACACCTATTTCTTCAAGCATTGGTACTGATATCTCTCCAGTATAAGCACCATTATCCTCAAAGTGAACGTTTTGAGCACCTACTTTTATATCTGTATCCTTAAACAGTTCTACTAACATTTCTAAGTTTGTATAAGGTGCACATATTGCAGCTTTCACATCTGTATCTTTATACAGTTTTTTAAACTCTTCCGCAAAAGTTCTCGCTTCAGCTTTAGTCTTAAACATTTTCCAGTTCCCTGCTATTAGTGGTATTCTCATATAGCCTCCTTTTCATACTTCTAAAATTATTCCTAGTCTAAAATATTATTTTCAGACTAGGTTAGATTAATTACTTATTTTCAATAATTTCTACTCCTGGAAGCACCCCGCCTTCTAGGAACTTTAACGACGCCCCGCCGCCAGTTGAAATATGGCTCATTTTATCACTTAAGCCGAACGCAAGTACAGCTGCAGCTGAGTCTCCTCCACCAATTATTGTTGTGCCTGAATTGTTCGCCATAGCTAAGGCTACAGACTTTGTTCCATTTTCAAATGTTTCCATTTCAAAAACTCCCATAGGTCCATTCCAAATCACTGTCTTAGCTTTTGAAATCACTTTCTCAAACTCTTCACATGATTTAGGTCCGATATCTAACCCCATCATATCACTAGGAATTTCAGTCCTAGATACTACTTTCGTTTCTGTGTCATTTTTAAACTCTTTTGCACAAAGAACATCTGTCGGCAGCATCAAGCTAACACCTTTTTCTTTTGCTTGTTGAATTAACCCTTTTGCAAGTTCAACATTATCCGCATCTAGTATAGATGTTCCTATTTCAAGTCCCATTGCTTTATAAAATGTATAAGCCATGCCTCCACCAATAATTAGTGAATCTACTTTATTCAGAAAACTCTCTATTACTAAGATTTTATCTCCTACTTTTGATCCTCCAATAATTCCAACAAATGGCCTTTCTGGATTTTCCACCGTATGGCCTAAGTATTCAACTTCTTTTTCTAATAGAAATCCAAGAGCTGACGGTATATAGTTCGCTACTCCTACAGTAGAGCAGTGCGCTCTATGTGCTGTTCCAAACGCGTCGTTTACAAATATATCACCTAGGCTTGCAAGCTCTTTAGAAAATTTTTCTTCATTTATAGTTTCTTCTTTTCTGAATCTTGTATTTTCTAAAAGAAGTATTTCTCCGTTTTCTAACTCTGAAGCTTTCTTTACAACGCTTTCGTCTACAACAACATCACTATCCGCAAAGGCTACATTAACAGGCTTCCCCATTGCTTCTGAAATAATATTTTCAAGTGCAGCAGCCACAGGTTTGAGGGACTCGCCTTCATTAGGTTCTCCTTTTGGTCTTCCTTTATGAGACATGATAATTGCTTTTCCTTCATTTTCTAATATATATTTAATTGTTGGAATAGCCCCATCAATTCTAGAAGTGTCAGTGATTTTTCCTTCTTGCATCGGCACGTTAAAGTCACATCTAACAAGCACTTTTTTGCCTTTAACCTCAAAATCTCTAATAGTTTTTTTCATTTTTTCTTAAGCCCCTTATTTTGAAATATATGTAACTAGATCAACGATTCTGTTTGAGTAACCCCACTCGTTGTCATACCAAGATACAACCTTAACCATTTTATCTCCCATCATCATTGTTGAAAGTGAATCAACAATTGAAGATCTTGCATCTCCTTTAAAATCTACCGATACTAATGGTTCATCACACACTCCAAGAACTCCATCAAGAGGACCATTTGCCGCATCTCTTAAAGTTTGATTAATTTCTTCAACTGTTGTAGCTGTTTCTAGCTCAAGAACTACATCTACAACTGAAACTGCAGAAGTTGGAACTCTTAATGCAAATCCATTTAATTTTCCATTTAGGTGAGGCAGTACTAAACCAATTGCTTTTGCTGCACCAGTTGAAGTAGGAATCATTGATACTCCTGCTGCTCTTGATCTTCTAAGGTCTTTATGAGGTGCATCAAGAATATTTTGGTCACCAGTATATGAATGAACCGTAGTCATTAACCCTTTTTCTATTGTGTACTTATCATCAATTGCTTTTACTACTGGTCCTAGACAGTTAGTTGTACATGAAGCATTGGAAATAATATTGTGTTTCTCTGGATCATATTCATTTTCATTTACACCCATAACAATTGTAATATCACAATTTGTAGCTGGCGCAGATATAACAACTTTTTTAGCACCTGCATCAATATGTTTTTTTGCTAAGTTCCCATCAGTAAAGAAACCTGTTGCTTCTATTACTACATCAACCCCTAGAGCTTTCCATGGTAAATTAGCTGGATCTTTTTCAGCATAAATTTTAATTTCTTTTCCGTTAAAAATAATTGAGTCTTCTGTCGATTTTACATCGTCTTTAATTTGTCCAAAACAGCTATCGTATTTTAGAAGGTGTGCTAAAGTTTTAGGTGTTGTTAAATCATTGATTGCTACTACATCTACACCTTTATCCATTGCAACTTTAAACGCGTTTCTTCCGATTCTTCCGAAGCCATTAATGGCAATTTTTTCATTCATTTTTTTCTCCTTTTAAAAACATAAAACAATTGGTGCACCTATATTTTTTCGCTGGTGCTTGAATTTCAATAAATATATTAAGCCATAACAGTTGGCCATAATAACAATTTAAAATCTTCGACGTTTTGAAGATGAAGGAATATTTAAACTTTCCCTATATTTTGCAACGGTTCTTCTAGAAATATCATACCCTTCATTCTTAAGTCTGTCTGCTATAATTTGATCGCTCAGAGGTTTTTTCAGATCCTCTTCATCTATCATGGCCTTTATGCTGCATTTTACACTTGTTGATGATACACTCTCCCCAGTTTGCGAACCTATTCCAGATGTGAAAAAATATTTCAGTTCATATATTCCATTATCAAATTGTAGATACTTTCCACTTACCGTTCTACTCACTGTTGATTCATGCATACCTATGTGCTCTGCAACAGTTTTTAATGTAAGTGACTTTAAGTGCATTTCACCTAGTTGAAAGAAATCGTTTTGAAACTCTAATATTGCATCCACAACATTTTTTATTGTTTGCTGTCTCTTTTCAATACATTTCACAAGCCATATTGCAGAATTTATTTTATCCGTTAGATATCCTTCTAATTCTTTATCACTTTTCGCTTCATTGAGTAAGTTCTTATAGTAACTGCTTATCATTAATGTTGGAACTCTATCATCTTTAAATTCCTTATGAAATCCTTCTTTTCCTTTTGTTATAACTACATCTGGTGCAATATATTTAACATCTTCATGGTCAGCAAAATAGCTACCTGGCTTTGGATCTAGGGTTTTTATCAAAACTCTTATCTCTTCTACTTCATGAGTAGAAAGGCCAAGAGTCTTAGCAATACTTTGAATCCTGTTTTCTCCTATGTCTTCTAGATGATATTTTATTACTTTCTCAACATAGGGGTCCACTTCCCCCATCCTCTCTAGTTGAAGCATAAGACAATCTTTTAAGTCTATTGCGCAAACTCCTGCCGGATCAAAGGTTCTAACAATATTTATGACTTGCTCAACCCTCTCCCTACTAACACTTAGTATCTTTGATATTTCTTCAATAGTAGAGGTCATATATCCATTTTCATCTAAAGTTTCTATTATATACTCACCTATATTTTTAATCTCTTTAGTTTTTGCCGCAATCATTAGTTGAAGTTTTAAATGATCCTGGAGTGTAGGCTCTTGAATTTTGTAATGCTCTAATCTTTCTCGGCCTTCCTCACTATCTTTTCCTTTTGATATATAGTTCCCATCTCCTTGGATTCCATTTCCAATATATCTAAACGCATCTTCACTTGAAAGCTCACCGTCTTCTGTTTTATGTTCCGAGCTTCTTGAGTCCACAGCTTCCAGTACTGGATTGCTAAGCATCTGATCTTGTATATACAAATCTAGCTCCTGCACATTGTATTGTAGGAGCTGTATCTCTTGTATCATTTTTGGTGTCATTGCAAGCTTTTGTGTTTGCTTGATGGATAAATTGTATTCAAGTTTCATAGTGTCATTATACCAATTTTATTACCTTTTTTCTATAAAATATCAAAAATATATCTTTTAAATAATATTTTCTTAAATAATATGTTTAAATTTATCAATTTTGGCTTACTTCTTGCGTGTATTACACAAGATTCGGATATCCCAGCTGTCTTAGCCCTTCATATAGTATAATATTTACTGCATTTGACAGGTTTAATGATCTTAAGTTTTCGTCCTTACCCATAGGAATTCTTACTGCTGTCTCCTCATTTTCTGTCAATAGCCATTTTGGTAACCCTGCAGTTTCTTTTCCAAACAGAATCATATCTCCTTCTGAGTACTTCACATCTGAGTGCCACTTTCCACCTTTGGTTGTCGCCATAAACATTTTCTTTCCAGAGTTAATCTCTAAAAAGTCTTCTAACGACTCATACACAGTCAGTTTTAAATAGTCCCAATAATCAAGCCCTGCTCTTCTTACGCTTTTTTCGTCAATTGAAAAACCAAGTGGTTTAACTAAATGTAAATTTACACCCGTAGCTGCACAGGTTCTTGCAATATTTCCTGTATTTTGAGGAATTTCCGGTTCAACTAATACTATATTGATTGCCATTATCTATCTCCTTGATTTTAAGTTCTAATTTTTTAATAATAGTGTAATTTTTTTACACCATCTCTTTTAATATATCCTATTTTATTGTATAATTCAAGAATACGTTATATGAAGGAGGTTTATATGAAAAAAGTAAATATCGGCCTAATGGGACTAGGCAACATCGGCGAAGGCACTTACCGTACTCTTGAGATGAATAAAGATAGTATACTCAAGGATACAGGTATTTCTCTTGAAATTACTAAAATACTGGAAAAAGACATTCATAGAGAGCGTGAAATTCAAGTCGACAAATCAAAGTTTGTTGCCACACCTGAAGAGCTTTTTGCAGATGATGATGTGAAAATTGTAATAGAGCTTATGGGCGGTATTGAGCCAGCTTCCACATTTATGTTAAAAGCTCTTGAAAGCGGAAAGTCTGTTGTTACTGCTAACAAAGCTGCTGTTGCTGCAAACTACGACAAGTTAATGACAACTGCAAAAGCTAACAACGTAGAATTTAGATTTGAAGCCAGTGTTGGCGGTGGAATTCCGATTATCAACGCTCTTACAACTGTACTTAGAGCCAATCAGTTTGAAGAAATTCTCGGCATTGTAAATGGGACTACAAATTACATTTTAACTCAAATGACAGAATATGGATTAGATTATCTTGATGTTCTTAAGGATGCGCAAGAAAAAGGATTTGCAGAACCTGATCCAACTGCTGATGTTGAAGGCATCGATGTGGCAAATAAATTAACCTTGCTTATGGCAATTGCTTTTGGTAAATATGTTAAACCAGAAGATATCCCAACAATTGGAGTTTCTAAAATCACAAAAGATGATATTGAAAAAGCTAAAGCAAACAACTGTAAGATCAAACTAATTGCTTCTGCAAAGAAAGTGGGAGATGAAATAGAGTACTTTGTAAAACCTGTTGAACTACCTATAGATCATCCTTTGGCTTCTGTAAGCAATGAATTTAATGCTGTGTTTGTTAAAGGCAATGCTGTAGATGAACTCATGTTTTATGGTAAAGGTGCTGGACCATTGCCTACTGGTAGTGCAGTTATGGGAGACGTATTAGAAATAGCAAAACAAGTATAATTTAAGGAGAAAACAATGTCATTATTTATAGAATGGGAAAATTTAGCAACAAATCAAACAGATGAGTCTTTCGAAAGCTTTTGGGAAGAGTATTGTGATGCAGAAATCAAATTGTATACAGCAGTACTAGAAGATGGCTCGGGAAAATTCACTGGAAAGTTCAATGATCTAGCAAGCAAGTATCAAGTTTCCCCTGTATTATTCACTGGGTTTCTTGATGGAATCAAAACAAGTTTGAACAATGATTTCGACGTTGCATCAGTAACTGAAACTTCGGATATTGATCTTGATATCAACTTTGAAAAACTCTTTTTTAATATGCTAAAGGCAGATGCTGAGCATCTATTTACCCTTCAGCCATGGGAAAATATACTATCTGGGGATCAAATGAAAACAATAATTTCTGATTTCAAAAAAACAAAGACGATTATCAAAGATAAAGTTCCAGGCAGAAACGAACCATGTTCTTGCGGCAGTGGTAAAAAATACAAAAAATGTTGCGGTAAGTAAGCATATAGCTGTTTACCAAAATTAAGGTTTAAACTTAAAGAGCAAGTCTTTATCCTAAAAATTTAGGTTTTGACTTGCTCTTAATTTTAGCTTCATATTATATTTTTTCAAACAAATAACATAAAATCTCTTATTTATATTTCTTTTAAATACTTTCCTTTTCATAGTCAATAACTTCCCCACTATTCGAGTTCACCTCAACTGAATGCTCAAACTTGTCCGATGGTGTAGTGTAGTCTATTTCAAAATATTCCACATTATTTTCTGTTTCCCACTTTATTTCAGTAAAAGTCACTTCTGCCATTGTATAACCTCCATGATTCACTGCAATCGATTTTGCCTCATCTTCGGTTACCAGTGTTTCCTTAGTTTCAAAGCTTTCATTCTCATGCTCTTCGACTGTATCACTTGCTCCTGAAACTGTATCTATTTCAGATTTCCCAAATGAAACAACTTCTCCTTTCGTTGCATCAATTTCGTAATAGTAAATATACCCTTCTCCACTAAACTCGCACTCATACACATTCTCATCTTCATCAAGAGTAACTCGGGTGAAGCTAACATCCCCAACCTCTACCCCAGCTTCCGTAGCAGCTATTTCTTTAGCTTCTTCTGGGGTAATAATTCCACTTGAACACGCTGATAATCCAAATATCAATATTACCACCATCACGCACATATAAATCTTTTTCATTCTTAATTTCTCCTTTAGCTATGTTTTTTAGTTTCAATAACTTCGTATTCATCCCATGATTTATTAAATAGAATCCCAAAAAATAATACCCAGGCTATAATGTAAAACCACATTAGCAAACCTACCATTGAAGCCAATGATCCGTATAGTATATCATAGTTTGCAACATTCTCTACATAGGCAGAATATCCAAAGCTTACAAGCAAAATGCCTAATGAAGAAAAAATTGCACCTGGTACATGATATAATATTTTCCATTTTTTTGATGGCATAGTATAAAAATTGAAAAGGACAGTGAGAAAATAAAGAACAAATGCTATGGGCCACCTAATTATTAACCAAATTTCACCACTTTGTTTTTCTACTCCAACTATTTCCAGTATTAATCTTAAGATACTTTCTCCATATACAAGAGTTATCAGCCCAAAAATAACAGCAATTAATGTCAATATCATATTTAACATGGCTTTTAGGCGATCTTTTATATAACCTTCTCCGGTATTTTCTCCACCACTATATGAATAATTTGCAATTCGCATTAAAGAAAACTGAGCCTTTGAGGCCGACCAAATTACAACTAATAAAAAAGCAATATTAGTTGCTGTAGCAGTTCTGTATGACAAAAACTTTTCTATCTCTTCGCTACCAAATCCACCCGTTGCCTCTACAATCCACCCTATTGCGGCCTGAATGCTTTCATTAAAGATAGAACCTAACACCTGACTTACTAGTATTAGTATAGGTACAATAGAAAGCGCATAGTAAAATGCAACCTGCGCAGCAGCACCTTGATAGTAAGGTTCTTTAAATTGTTTAAACATTAATAGGATTATTACTAAAGATTTACTCATCATTTTACCCCAATTCATTTTCCAATAATTCTTTTAATTTCCTTAGCGCTTTTCCCCTATGACTTATTTCATTCTTTTCTATAGGAGAAAACTCTCCGAAAGAAATATCATATCCAAGTGGTTGAAATAAGGGATCATATCCAAACCCTCCCATTCCTTTTTCTTCGACTAGTATGTGCCCTTCTATTTCTCCTCTAGCTGAAATTACCCTACCATCGGGGAATACCATTGTAATAACTGATACAAATCTACCTGTTCTTTTTTCAAAAGGTACATCCTTAATTAAGCTTTTTAATTTTTCATTATTATCTTCATCAGAACAACCTTCTCCTGCAAACCTAGCAGAATATACACCTGGAGCCCCTCCTATACAGTCTACCTCTAAACCAGAATCATCCGCTATGGTGATTTCTCCTGATATATCCATTATTTGCTTTGCCTTAATATATGAGTTTTCTTCAAAAGTGTTTCCATCTTCTATTACTTCAATGTTTGGAACTCCTGCCTCATCTCTAGGAATAATCGCCATTCCAAATTCTTTTGTAATCTGTTCCATCTCAATAATTTTCTTTTTATTTTGCGATGCTGCTATTATTTTACCCATAAATACTCCTTTTATTCCTATATGGTGCTATCTTCTCATTTATAGTACTATGCTTTAGTTATTATTTTTACCCCTTTTTCATATGATTCCATCTGAATATCCTCCGGAACCATATTTCCTCCAGTAGCCCAAAGTAGGTGAGTAATTGAATCAATATCTGTAATATTTTCTTTCAACAAATAGTCCTTACCTTCTTTTGTTTTAGTAATTATTTGAGGTCCTAAAAACCCAGCCAATGCACTTGGCTCAAGTTTGATTTTCTCTAAGTCTGTAAGTAAAGCAAGATACTCAAAAAGTCTATTGTCCTTAACTGTAAAGCACCCACTAATTAAGTTCTCCATAATTCCACCAACAAATCCAGAGGCTCTTCCTACAGCTAATCCGTCTGCTTCTGTTTTGTTATCAATCCCAAAGTCTTGTACCGAAACTTTATTATGTAATTTAGTAGCCATTCCTAGTAACATACAAGGGGAGTTTACTGGCTCTGCAAAAAAGCAGTGTACATTATCTCCAAATATTACTTTTAATCCAAAGGCCACACCTCCAGGACCACCACCAACTCCACAAGGCAAATATACAAACAATGGGTTGTTGGAGTTTACGACTACTTCTTGCTTTTCTAATTGATTCTTTAATCGTAAGGCTGCAACAGCATACCCTAAAAATAACGTCTCAGAATTCTCATCATCTATAAAGTAGCATTTAGTGTTAGATTCTGCCTTTTTTCGTCCCTCTGCTACAGCCACACTGTAGTCATCCTCACATTCTACTACCGTTACCCCTTTTTCTCTAAGCAAGTCTTTTTTCCATTTTTTTGCATCAGTAGACATATAAACTGAAGTTTTAAATCCTAATTTTGCAGAAATAATCCCAATAGATAGTCCTAAGTTTCCTGTTGAACCAACAGCAACTTCATAATTTTGAAATAATCTTTTGAATTTATCTGTTGAAATAATGCTATAATCATCCATGTGTGACAGCATACCTTCATTTATAGCAAGCTCTTCCGCAAACTTTAAGACTTCATATATTCCTCCTCTTGCCTTGATTGAACCAGATATGGGCAATTCGTTGTCGCATTTTAGCATGAGTTTGCCTCTTTCAACTATGAGCTCTTTCATAAAGTCGATGAATATAGTTTCAGACTCTATTATTCCATTATCCTTCACTGTTTCTGGAAACGCCTTTGCAATATATGGTGCAAAACGTTTGAGTCTTTCTTCTGCATCTAAAATGTTCTTTATCCCTAAGTCACTATTGTGGAGCGCTTCCTTTGAACACTTTTTACTTGGGTTCATCCAAACACTCTCCTCTAAGTTAACCAACCCTTCAATAATCGGAAACTCTTTTTCCCATTCAAATAACTCTTTCCCTAATATCATTCATTTCTCCTTGTTTTATATTCTAAAAAACTGAGAATCAACAACCTGTCCCAACTTTATTAATTCTTTTTCTACAAAACAATAATTAATTCATTCTGGAAGCAATGCTTTCTAACTATTAAGATAGCTTATATACCTAACTATTTTACGCCAAGCTCCGTTTTAGGTTTTGGCTTCGCAAAGTAATATCCTTGAGAATACCTAACTCCATAACTTTCTAATTTATCTTGAATTTCCTGTGTTTCAACAAATTCTGCCACTAAATCTACAGACATTTTTTTTGCTAATTTCACTATCACTTCCAGAATTAGTTCATTGTCCCTTTCCTTGTCAATATCTTTTATTATCTGCCCATCAACTTTAATGAAATCCGGCTTTATTTTTACAATTTCTAATAGGTTTGAATATCCAGAGCCAAAGTCATCAATTGCAATTTTTACACCAGTTTTTCTTACAATTTCAATAAAATTCCGGATGTTTTCCTCGTCTTTTATATATTCGCTCTCTAATATTTCTATAGTTAAGTTCTCAGGTTTTGGAAATTTAATAATTGAGTCTAATAGGAACTCTCTCATTTCATCTGTTTCAATATCAAATGCTGATATATTAATACTAACTATTTCATCCTTACCTTTAAAGTCTTCGAGTACTTTCTCTATCATTTTCTTTGAAAGTCTAAGGTATAGACGATATTTTTTTGATATCTCCATGAAATACAAAGGTGGATGGACTTCCCCCTTTTCATCTTCAATTCTCATCAGGGCTTCATATCTATTTGGTCCGTTACCATAGTTGCAATTGATCTTTTGATAATAAGGTATAATTTTATCTGTATCAAGGGCATAATGAATTGTCTCTAGAATATTTATTTCATTTTCAAGTTTCATCAAGTTAACTTTTTCAGGATCATAAATCGAAAAATGTTCCTGAGATCCTGCTTTTGCTCTAAAATAAGAATATGCCTTTTCTAAGTTTTCATCTTTCTCTAACACAACAATATAACTTGCAATTACAGGGATTTGCCCTTTAATCCTAACTCTATTCTCGCCGTAAATCATGTCTACACTAGCTTCAAGAAGTTCAATAAACTTTTCATCACTAACCTCTTCACTTGCTGTTATAATAAAAGTCTCTTCTCCAGAAATATATACATTTATCATGTTTGCATTAACATCTGTTTCCCTTGCGCAATGTGCAATTCCTACAGAAAATGCATTTCTAACGCGAGAAATATAGTTTGTTTTACCTGTATCTCTAATTATTAATTCACTATTATTAATTGTTACCAAACAACTCTTTCCAATTAGCCCTACAGCGCAATCCCTTTCATATGCCATAATATTAGGAAGTCCATAAATAGGGTCGGTGTAAATTTTCCCTCTGCTTTCATTTTCTAACAATAGAACTTTTTCTACCAAGCTCTTATTTTCTTCATTTCTAGATTTTATTTTTTTCGTTTCTATAAATTCAGTTAAAGCGTTGCTTTCTGTTCTAATTTTAGACAAAGTATCGAAAGCATGCATATCTGGAACAATATAAGATTTATTTTCGGCAATACCTACAACCATGCAGGAGCCATTTAAAAGTTCATTTCTTCCTCCAGTATATCCAATTTCTCCAAGCATGAAAGCTCCATAAATTCCATTGTTTTTAAATGGTAATAATTCCGCTTTGGCAAAGCTACTTAAAAAAAGTTTTCTAAATAAGCAGCTATAACAAAAGATTTGTTCTGCTGGTTCTTTAAGAAGCCTTACTGCAAGGGCATAAGTTTCCTCAATAGACTTTGTTGGTGATGTATAGCTAATTCTAAACTCCAAGTTTTCAGGACTTTTACTGTAATACTGCTTTATCTTATTATCAATCGGATCGTAATAAACAAATCGGCTAGCATTATGCTTATCTTCTAACAGTAATTGAAATCGTGTGAGAGTGTCCATTGCAACTCTGTCTTCCCAGTTATCATAATCATCTTTTGTTATGGTCCCAAGGTTTTTTTCTAGCCATTCATAAGCAGGCTCATTCTCTATAGAAACTATTGCTTCTTCATCCACCTCAGTAATTTTATACACAGGGCTAACCGCTACATGGGAAGTATTAGCGCTAGTAACAACAGACAAAGTTTCTCCTAAAACAGCCCCAAAAGCAAAGCCTTTAGAAACTGCCTTTTCACTGTCAAAAACATATGGCACTACCTCTTGATTATCCATAATGTTCCCAGAAGTTCCTCCAACTATTGGGACAGATGCAATGATTCTGTTTGAGGTATCAGCAAAAAGATGGACATCATTATAATATCCACCAAAATAAGCTCTTACGATATTCGGTTTCTCTCCATCAAAGCCACTTACCATTTCGTGACAAAGTGTTTCTCCATCTTTATTATCAGTGGAGATTAAACCTGAGGTAATTAATGCGCTGTCATATATTTCAATAACAATTAAAGTCCCCTTGTCATATATTTCTCCATCATGAATAATGCTACAAACACTACTGCCAATAATTTGCGAATTTGGTAAAGTTCTTTTTATAAATTTTGCTAATACTATAGCTTCTTCTTCTATCATTTCTGATGTTAGCACTTGAACAAAACAGTTAGTGTTAAGATCGTATTTTGAAATTTCTTCTAACAGCAAAGTATCTGTTTTATACAAAAGATTAATCGAGACCATCTTTAACTCCTTTTGAACTTTCCCTCATTTACTTGCATTATATCACAATTGTTTACAATTGTATACATTTTACAACATTTAGATATCCTTCATATTCCTTATCTTCCGCATCTTCCAGCTACTGATTTGGTTTTATTTTAGATTCAAATTACTAAACAAATTTTATATAAATTATTTCCCTGCTGCCTCATTTATTAATTCATTTTTTAATGTCCATAGCTTGTGTGATAAGTCAACGTAGTAAACTTGAGGTTTTTCAAACCTTAAAGTTTCTTCCCATAGAGTGTTTATTTGTTCTTTGCAATACTCTTTTATTTCATCTATAGGTGGTGATGTATATACACATTCACCATTGACAAACAATGGTATTCTCAAATTTACTGCTGTAAAGTTCTTTAAACTTTGCCTTTTCCAAACCGCTTCTGGATGAAAAATTTCATAAGTTCCATCAGGTCCAGGCTTAGGTGCCCCCTCTCCATCCAATGTAATTACATCAGCTAAAGCTTTGCCTGTGTCATTATCATATATCCTATATAGCTCCTTGAATGCTGGGTTCGTAATTTTTCCTACATTCTCACTAATTTTTATTTTTGGAATCATTTTGCCATTTTTCTCTAGGGCAACTAGCTTGTATACCCCGCCAAAAACTGGTTCTGACTTGGCTGTAATTAGCCTTTCGCCAACTCCAAAGCTATCAATTTGCGCCCCTTGTAAAAGCACATCTCTAATTATATACTCATCCATAGAGTTTGAAACAATTATTTTACAGTCCTGTAGCCCTTCATTATCTAGCATTTTTCTTGCTTTCTTTGTAAGGTAAGTTACGTCACCACTATCAATCCTTATTCCCATATTAATTGGCTTTAGTTCTTTAAAAACTCTGATTGCTGCTGGAATACCAGATTTTAACACATTAAACGTATCTACTAAGAAAACACAGTTATCTGGATAAACTTCCGCATATTTTTTAAAAGCTTCGTACTCACTATCAAACATTTGTATCCAGCTGTGCGCCATTGTCCCCACTGAAGGAATCCCAAACTCTCTGTCGGCCATAGTGCAGGCCGTTCCTAAGCAACCACCAATATAGGCTGCTCTTGCACCATATACTGCTGCCGAAATGCCATGAGCTCTTCTAGTCCCAAACTCCATGACCCCCCTGCCTTCTGCTGCTCTAACAACCCTATTTGCTTTTGTAGCAATTAGACTTTGATGATTAATGAGTATAAGAACCATAGTTTCAATAAACTGCGCTTGTATTACAGGGCCTCTAACTGTAATAATTGGCTCTCCTGGAAAAATAGGAGTTCCCTCCTTTACAGACCAAACATCACAAGTAAACCTAAAGTTTCTTAAATAATCTAAAAACTCTTCTTCAAAAGTTCCCCTACCCCTTAGATATTCTATATCTTCTTCGGAAAAAGTAAGTCCTTTAATGTATTCTATTAATTGTTCAACGCCCGCCATAATCGCAAATCCGCCATCATCAGGAACTTTTCTAAAAAACATATCAAAATACCCAATATCTTCAGTCATTCCGTTTTTAAAATAGCCGTTAGCCATAGTAATCTCATAAAAATCCGTCACCATGGTCATATTAATTTTTTCTACCATTTATTTCCCCCGTTATAAACTTTTTAACTTACCCTTACCTACTTTTATGCCCTAAAGGTGCTATCCGTGATGGATATCCTTTAGTAAGTTTTCTCCATCAATTTTTCCTTTTTCTTTAATTACTATATATCCAGCAGTTATTACTATAACTCCTCCTACAATTTGCGGTAGACCTATAGTCTCACCAAGCAATATAAAACTAACAATTGTTGCCGAAACTGGCATGAAATTCGAGTAAACAGCATTCGTAGTTGGTCCAAGTTTTCCTAAAGCAAAAATATAACAAAAATATCCACATCCTGCACTTATTATTCCCAAGTACACAATTGCCCCTGCTGACTGAAATGTTATTTCTTCAACGCTTGGTAAGTTTCGGAGGGCAAAAGGTGCACAGATTAAGCTTGATATAATCATTTGTGTTATCCCAATTGAAATCGTATGGTAATTGCCCCTTAATTTGCTAGTAAGGAAATTATATGCATTCCATGAAAGTACAGCTGCTAAGCAAAGTGCATATCCTATTGCTGTTTTCGTATCAACTTTTGCAAAATCTACACCAATAATAAATATCACACCAATAATTCCAACTACTATACCAATATTTATTTTCCAATTACTCCGTACTCCTAGAATAACTCTCTCAATAATAATAGAAACTAATGGCACAAGTGTTGACATTATAGTAATCATCGAAACTGGTAAATAGTCTAGCGCTAGGTATTCGCATAAAAAGTATAGGATTTCTCCAGTTATTGCGCATAGTACAAATATTTTTATATCTTTTTTTTCTATAGTCCAAGGTATTTTATTTACTAATTTAAATGTTAAAAACACAAAGAATCCCAAAAAATATTTAAAAAATATCAACTGCATAGGTTCCACTAGTTCTAATGCCCATTTTGCCATAGAATAGTCTACCCCCCAGTTGCACACTAGTAATATCATCAGTGTGTGGGCTGTTCTTTTCTCTTTTGTCGAGACATTTCCCTGTAATTTCCCCGCCATAATTACCAACCTTCTTCAAAATTAAAACAACCATTAAGGCTCTATCTCCCCTTAGTAAGATTCATAAAACTCACTGTTTTCTATTATATAACATATCCTTCACAATGCATATCACTTATTTGTGTATAATTTATATTTATTTATTTTTTTAGGTACTTCGCTACATTACTATGCTTTATTTAGAATTTTCTTTAAAAACTCTCCCGTATAGGATTCTTCGCACTCTGCTACCTTTTCTGGCGGTCCTTCAATTAAAATAGTACCGCCTCTTACACCTCCATCAGGTCCAATATCAATAATATGGTCTGCACGTTTAATTACTTCTAAATTATGTTCAATTACTATGGCAGTGTTTCCACCATCAACTAATCTATCTAATACATGAATTAGCTTGTCCACATCTGCAAAGTGAAGTCCTGTTGTTGGCTCATCTAATATGTATAATGTTTTTCCAGTACTACGCTTGGATAGCTCTGATGCGATTTTAATTCTTTGTGCCTCACCTCCAGATAGTTGTGTGGACGGCTGTCCCAGTTTAATATAACCAAGTCCAACTTCTTCTAGGGTTAGTAGTTGCCTTTTTATTGATGGTATATTTTCGAAAAACTCCAAAGCCTCAGTAATATTCATATCAAGGACTTCAAAAATATTTTTCCCTTTATACCTTACTTCTAAGGTTTCTTTATTATATCTTTTTCCCTTGCATACCTCGCATGGTACATAAACATCTGGTAAAAAGTGCATTTCAATTTTTATAATTCCATCACCACTACATGCTTCACAGCGTCCGCCTTTCACATTAAAGGAGAAGCGTCCCTTTGCAAAGCCTTTAATTTTAGCTTCTGGTAACTGTGCAAATAAATCTCTAATGTGATTAAATACACCTGTATATGTAGCAGGGTTTGATCTAGGGGTCCTTCCTATAGGAGACTGATCTATATCAATGACTTTATCTATATTCTCTAGCCCTAATAGTTCTTTATGTTTTCCAGGCTTTGCTTTAGTTTTATTAATAACATGGGCTGCCCCTTTATATACAATTTCATTTACCAAGCTACTTTTCCCACTACCTGAAACCCCGGTCACACATACTAGCTTGCCCAGTGGAAATTTTACACTTACTTTTTTAAGATTGTTTTCTGTAGCTTCAATAACCTCGAGATATTTTCCATTCCCCTCTCTTCTTTTTTCCGGAACTTCAATTTTCTTTTCTCCTCTTAAGTATTGCCCTGTAATTGACTCCGTAGTCTTCAGCACCTCTTCAAGAGTACCAGCAACTACAATCTCACCTCCATGAACACCTGCTTTTGGTCCAATGTCAACAATGTGATCAGCTGCCATGATTGTATCTTCATCATGCTCAACAACTATAAGAGTATTCCCTAAATCTGTTAACCTTCTAAGAGTTTTTAGTAGTTTTTCATTATCTTTTTGGTGCAGGCCAATACTAGGTTCATCTAGTATATATAGTACACCTACAAGCCCTGAACCTATTTGAGTAGCAAGTCTTATTCTCTGAGACTCTCCTCCGCTCAGTGTACTTGCGCTTCTAGACAGGTTTAGATAATCCAAACCGACATTTACGAGAAACCCTAAACGCCCTTTTATTTCCTTTAGAATTTGTTCTCCTATTATCTCCTCTTTTTTTGTCATGTTTTTTTCCATATTTTCCATAAACTCTAAGGCTTCTAAAATATGCATATCTGAGATATCGGCAATGTTCTTACCATGAACTGTAACCGCAAGAACTTCTGACCGAAGCCTTTTACCACCACATACATTGCAAGGCACCTCCGACATATAGTTTTCCATCTTGTCTTTAATGTAATCTGAACTTGTTTCAACATAACGTCTTTTCATGCTTGTAATTAAGCCTTCAATTTCATGATTCATGTTTGAAACTGTACCTTTAGACTTACTTGTATATGTATATGATATTTTTCTTCCATCCGTTCCATAAAGAAGCTCTTTAACAAAAATCGGATCTAAGTTTTCAAATGGCGTGTCTAAATCAGCTTTATGATGATTCGCAAGAGCCTTTATCATTTGAGTGTAAAACCCACCCATTTCAATTCCACTAATAATATTTGCAATGGCTCCACCATTTATTGATTTGCTTCTATCAGGTATCAATAGTTCTTCATCAATATGTGAAATAAACCCTAACCCTGAACAATCTGGGCAGGCTCCAAAAGGCGTATTAAAAGAAAACATTCTTGGTTCTAATTCTTCAATTGAAGCGCCATGAATCGGGCAAGATAACTTCGTGGAAAAAAGTTCATCTTCACCACCTATAACACTTACATTCATTAACCCCTCTCCATGACTTAAAGCTAGTTCTACTGCTTCAGCCAATCTACTCTCTATTCCTTCTTTAATAACTAATCTGTCAACCACAATATCAATAGAGTGTTTAAAGTTCTTCTTTAGTTTTACCTCTTCTTCAGTGATATCTATAGTCTCGCCATCTATTCTTGCTCTTGTAAACCCTTCTCTTTTTATCTTCTCTATTAATTTTTCGTGCTCACCTTTTCTTTCACGAACTATAGGACTAAGTATCATTACTTTAGTTCCTTCTTCTTTTGCAAGTATGGTTTCCACAATTTGGTCTACCGTTTGGCTAGAGATTTCTCTGCCACAAATATGACAATGTGGTATACCCACCCTTGCATATAGTAATCTCAAGTAGTCATGTATTTCTGTAACTGTCCCAACTGTAGATCTTGGGTTTCTACTAGATGTTTTCTGGTCAATAGAAATTGCTGGTGACAGCCCTTCAACTGACTCTACATTTGGTTTTTCCATCTGCCCAAGAAACTGTCTCGCATAAGCCGACAGGCTCTCCACGTATCTTCGCTGCCCCTCTGCATATATAGTGTCAAATGCCAATGATGATTTGCCTGAACCTGAAAGCCCAGTAAAAACCACCATTTTGTCCCTTGGTACTACCAAGTCCACATTTTTCAAATTATGTTCTTTTGCCCCTTTTATTATCAGGTCTTTTGCCAATACTTTTTCCTCCTAAACTAATGTTTACAATTTTATTTTATCTAAATTTTACTTTTATACTCAAATAGTTTCTCTCTTAGCACTACTGCCTTTTCAAATTCTAAGGCCTCTGCAGCAGCTTTCATTTCTTTTTCTATTATTTTCACATAATCCTTAAGTTCTTTTTTCGTTAACTCATTAGGTTTCTTATCCTCATACATGCTAGCCTGTGGTTCTTCTTTTTTAGTAGCCTCAATAACATCCCTTATAGACTTCTTAATTGTTTCTGGAGTAATTCCATGCTTTTTATTATAGGCTTCTTGAATTTCTCGCCTTCTCTTTGTTTCTGTTATTGCCGCATACATTGCCTTACTTTCTCTATCCGCGTACATTATAACTTTACTATCAACATTTCTGGCAGCCCTACCAATTATTTGTATCAACGAAGTTTCTGTTCTTAAAAACCCTTCTTTGTCAGCATCTAAAATAGCCGCTAGTCCAACCTCAGGAATATCTATACCTTCTCTGAGCAAATTAATCCCAATTAGTACATCATATTTCCCAAGCCTTAAATCTCTGATTATTTCAAGTCTTTCTAGTGTTTCCACATCCGAGTGTAGGTACCTTGTTTTTATTCCTGCTTCTACAAAAAAATCCGTAAGACTCTCTGCCATTTTTTTTGTTAAGGTTGTAACTATTGTTCTGTGTCCTCTTTCTGTTGTATCTCTTATTTCGTTGATTAAGTGATCTATCTGTCCCTCTGTCGGCTGTATCTGTATTATGGGATCAAGCAACCCTGTTGGCCTAATTATTTGTTCTGCACTAACTCCACCACTTTTTTCTAACTCATATGGTGCAGGCGTTGCAGAAACATATAAGGCCTGATTCACCAAACCTTCAAACTCTTCAAACTTTAATGGCCTATTGTCTAAGGCAGATGGAAGCCTAAACCCGTAATCAACTAGTGACTGTTTTCTTGATCTGTCACCATGATACATGGCTCTTACTTGAGGTAACATTACATGTGACTCATCAATAATAATCAAGTAATCCTCTGGGAAATAGTCCATTAGAGTAAATGGCCTTGTCCCTTCGGGCATGTTATTTAAGTGCCTTGAATAGTTTTCAATTCCTTTGCACATTCCAATTTCTCTTAACATCTCAAGGTCATACATAGTTCTTTGTTCAATCCGTTGTGCCTCTAGTAACTGTCCTCGGTCTTTAAAGTAAGCCACTCTGTTCTCCAATTCTGCTTCAATAGACACTATTGCATTTGCCATCTTTTCCTTTGACGTCACATAGTGAGATGCTGGGTACACTGCTACATGATGCCTCAATCCATTAATTTCTCCTGTCAAAGGGTTGAACTCTTTAATAGTTTCTATCTCATCTCCAAACAACTCCACTCTAACAGGAAATTCTGACCCTGCAGGAAAAATATCTATAGTATCACCTCGAACTCTAAAAGTTCCCCTATCAAAGTCTATATCATTTCTATTGTATTGAATTTCAACTAACTTACGTAGAATTGAATCCCTTGATTTTTCCATTTCTGGCCTAAGGCTTAAGACCTGAGTTTCATAGTCAACAGGACTTCCAAGTCCATATATACAGGATACACTAGCTACAATAATTACATTCTTCCCCTCTGCAAGGGATGCTGTTGCTGAGTGGCGTAGCTTTTCTATCTCACTGTTAATATCTGAGTCTTTCTCAATATATGTATCAGTTGAAGCTACATAAGCTTCTGGTTGATAATAATCATAATAAGAAACAAAGTACTCCACATTATTTTCAGGAAAGAACTCCTTAAACTCACCATGTAACTGGGCAGCTAAGGTTTTATTATGGGACATTACTAAGGTAGGTCTATTTGTCCTTTCAATTATATTCGCCATTGTAAAGGTTTTCCCTGATCCGGTAACCCCTAATAGAACCATGTTTGTTTCTCCGCAATTTATTCGCTCTACTAATTCATCTATTGCTTGAGGCTGATCTCCACTCGGGAGGTACTCTGATTTTAATTTAAACATTTCTCATCCTTTACTCATACTCCGTTTTACCTTTGACTGTACTTTTATTATAACATACCGTATAATTAAGGTAAAGAAAAACGCGAACTAATGTTCGCATGTAAGATATGTTTTTATCTTGATGTACACCACCTTTTATGTTTATGTTATAATCAGAATAAGTTTATACCCGTTTATAACATAATGAAGCAAGGAGATGATATGGAACTGATTAGTTGGGACATCTTTCCCGAAGAAGTAAAAGCTTTCACCACTACTCGTAATTTAGGAGATTTATCATTTAATAACACAAACAAAGATCTCATTCTCGAAAACCGAAAACGATTAGCTAACTTAATAAACACCTCTTTTGATAATATGGTTGCACAAAAACAAACTCATTCAACAAACATAATGAAAGTTTCAATAAAAGATGGAGGAAGTGGCATCGAAAGCAGAGAAAGCGCCTTTGACGATAACGATGCTTTATACACTAAAGATAAAGGTCTGTTCCTTCTAAGTTTTCATGCAGACTGCACACCGCTCTTAATATATGCTCGAGATAAAAGAATCGTTTGTGCTATCCATTCAGGTTGGATGGGAACTGTCAACCAAATTACAACAAAGGTAATAAAAAAATTAGTCAAAGAGGAAGGCTGCAACCCCGAAAGCATATATGCCTATATCGGCCCTTGCATATCTAAGACTAATTTTGAAATTCAGTATGATGTTGTTGAAAAAATTCGAGCTATGGACTTTGATACTCATCCATACTATGAGCAAATCAGCCCTACCCATTATATTGCAGATAATAAAGGTTTAAATTACCAACAATTGTTAAACCAAGGTATTCCCGATAGTAATATTACTATAAGCACTCTTTGCACAGTTTCAGATAATAACCTGTTCTACAGCCACCGCAAGGGCAATGAAGAAAGAAATGTATCCCTTATAGCCTTAATTTAAACATATTATATTCGAACGACAGCTTAAGACTGGTTAAGCTCAATATCTTTTTTATTTATCAGCAAGCGAAATAATATAATCTTCTTCACCAAAAATAATTTTATCACTTTTCGTAGGATTCATTACAATTTCATACCCATCCTTTACTTGCACTTTATACCCAATGGCTATTTGGTCATGTTCACAAAGTATAGTAGAAACTTGGTAAAAGTCCATTTCTATTCCTGGTTTTACAAAATAAGACGCTTTTCTTATATATATCTCATTGCCTATTGAATATAAGAGTTCACTAAACACTTTTGATAAACTTCTATTCTCAGAGATTTGAGTCATTACTAAATTAACTATATTGGAACCAATTACTAAGTCATTTACCTTTGCAACTTCTGCTAATTTTTGGTTTGAGACATCCTTTAGCTCACTGGTAATGTTGAATTTCTTACCAGTAGATTTTGCTATATCTCTAAGGTGAATCAACTGTAATAAAGTTGTAGCATCTGAGGTGTCATCGTCAAGATCTCTGTCACTCAACAACAATACATGACTCATATCTTTGGAAGTTAACTCTTCTAAGGTCGCTCTATCGCTAGTATCACAGGCAATTAGCTGTATATCTATTCCTTTTATAGTTTTGCATTTTTCCTCAAAGTCCTTGTCAATGTAACTATGTGCCACAATTATCTCTGAGCCTTCTGTGAAGTAATTTCCAAGTTCATTTATGATTTTTTCAATCATATGGTTCATGTCTATAATTAATATACTTTCTTTTTTCGGAGCATACTCCTCAAAAGATCTGATTTTAGAAACATCCCTAACCTTATGCTCCGTTGGTATTGATACTCCATCATCTTCAGCAAGCAGAATAATCTCGTCATCTTTTTCTAGTCTAATAGATTTTTTCGGATTGAGATAAATTTCCCCATCTCTACTATATCCAAAAACAATTGACTTTGAAAAACTATTAATTGCCTCTTCCATTGTTTTTCCAACAAGATCTGGAATGCGTTCAAAGTAAAGTTCATCTCCATCATAATCAAAAAGTTCAATCAAAACATTTGATATACCTGGTTGCCTACAAGCTTGAGCAATAATTCTAGAAATTGCATCCTCTATTAATATTAACTCTGCATTTCCATTCGAAACAATTTGTATTGCATCATAATTTGCCTTCGAATTTATTGTGGAGACAACATATGGTTTTTTTTCACCTACAATGTTAGATTCTAAAAAATTATTAACAGCAATAAAGCCTTTTAACGTCATTAGGTCATCTGGCTCATTTACAATAATAACTTTTGCTTTATCAACTGCACATTTTTGAAGCATATGAATGTCTGAAATGCTTCCTGTTCTACATATCACTCTTGTCGTTTTCATATTCTTTATTTCTTGGGCAATAGCGTTTTCTACCACTTCTTTTTCTTCACTTGATAGTACTACAATACACCCATCTTTTTGGTTTTCATTGGCTGTTACAATTTCACTAATTAAAGTATATATATCATTATTAAATCCTAATATTACTGTATGATTTTCCTCAATAACTTGAGAGTTCCCCTTCTTTAAACTGCTTAGTTTTTCTTCAAAGCCAGCTGTAATGATAGATATTAATATACTAGTTACAAATATTCCACAAAGTGTTGCTATAGACATTAAAATTAAAAATATCACATCATTTGTTTCAGCTCCGGTTATTGTTCCCGCATCAATTACATGCATAATGCTAAGCCAAATATTCTCGCTCAAAGGTGCTCCATTCTTATCTAGTAATAGTAGTAGCAACCCTACTATTGTAATAACAATAGCGGTTGCAATAAACAACACCCCTACTAAAGCTATAGTTCCTTTAGACATTAAGTTGTCAAATCTATACTGAATTCTATTTTTCATTGTAATTTTTCTCAATTTTATCTCTTCTTTCTATAATATTATTTATCACTTTAAATTTTCCTAATTCTATTTTATTATATTTCAATTCTATACCGATTACAATAATGTATAGAAAATAATTTAATATATCAGGTTTAGAAGGTTTAAATTTAGATTGCTTGACTTTTTCAACAATATAAAAGTGTAGCAATTACTTATAACTGCTACACTCTAATTTAAAGCATTTTATATTCTCTGCATAGGTTCTTTTAGCTAGTAGGAGAAAAAACAAAATCCATTCCTTCTGCCTCAAAGTGTACATTTCCATCAACTATTGAAAGGACTCCTGTAGATCCGTCACTTCCTTCAAAGTCAACTGTCCCACTTTCTCCTACACCCCAGTCAAATGTTATGCTACTCTCTTCGCCTTCCATTGTTAGGTTTAAGTTTCCAGTCTTGTTGTCTTCAATGGTCATATCGCCTTCAATTTCACCCATAAAAGCCATATAGGATTCTCCACCTAACATTAGATCAGTTAAAGTCCAATTTCCCACAAATGCTTTTTCTTCATCAGTTAAATCTCCTCCTCCGCAGCCAGCTAGCGAAAATGTCATAATTAATGCTATAGCTAAAACTAATACTCTTTTCATAACTCCCTCCTATTCTTATTTGGTTGTTCTGTTATATCTTGCTTCCATAGTATCAGTTATCGATAATATTTCCCCATACAAATGTGCAGTTTATAAAAAAAAGCTAGCCAACGCTAGCTTTTTGCTTTTTAGAAATTAATTACTCAGCAGATCCAAATACAAATTCCATTCCATCATATTCTAAAACTACATCGCTACCTTCTAATACAAGGTTTCCTGTTACGCCTTCAGCGTCTGTATAAGCAACTTGCCCTTCTTCGTTTTCGCTCCAGTCAAGGTCTGCAGTTTCTTCTTCTCCATTGAAAGCAATAGTCAGTGATCCTTTTTTGTTATCCTTTAACTCTAGTGTTCCCGATGCATCACCTAAGCTATCCATTGCAGATATTCCTAAATATCTAACATCTATTAATTCTCTGCTACCTACATATGGTTGTTCTGCTTCTGTTAATTCCGCTCCACATCCAGCTAAAGCAAATACCATAATAACAGAAATAGCCAATAATAAGATTTTTTTCATAGTTCTTCTCCTTCTAACTTTTATCTTATAACTACTTTGATAGTATACAATATTTTTATTTAAAATCAAGAGTTTAATTAGACAAACTAAAGGTTTTCTTCATTTCATACTAAATTGCCTTAATCTCTATAGTCAGACTATCATTACATATGCTCATCTGACTCTTTATAGACCTTGACTTTACCAACACAACTAACTATAATTTAACAATAGTTATAGTGCTAAAAATAGATGTCTCACTAAGTAGTGATTTATCAATTAAAAAATATGGAGGTCATAAAATGACAAAAAAATTAGTCGTAATAACTGGTGCTAGTTCTGGTTTTGGGAAAGCTTTAGCTCTTGAATTTAACAAGGCAGGATACCCACTGCTGCTTTTAGGTAGAAGAATTCAACTTATTAAAGACTTACAACTTGAAAATACAATCTGCTCTCAAGTAGACGTAACCAATAGAACTGAGTTTGAAAAAGCTGTTAGAGATGCTGAAGCCGTTTATGGAAAAGCAGACTTAATAATTAACAATGCTGGTATCATGCTACTTGGTAACCTTGAAAACCAAGACCCTGCAGAGTGGCAAGCAATGCTTGATGTAAATGTAATGGGAGTTATGCATGGAATGCAGATTGTAATGGATGATATGAAAGAAAGAGGCTGTGGAACTATTATCAATCTTTCTTCAATCGCAGGTGTTAAACCATTTGGAAATCATGCTGCATACTGTGCAAGCAAATATGGAGTAGTTGGACTGTCAGAGGTCGCTAGAAATGAAATGGCTCCTCACAATGTTAGGGTTATGTGGGTTTGCCCTGGTGCAGTAGATACAGAGCTAGTAGGTCATACAACTAGCGATTCTATAAAAGAAGCGTACTTTGGATGGAAAGAAGCTACTGGTGTAGGCTCTATTACCGCAGCAGATATTGCAAAAACCATTAAGTTCGCATATGAACTTCCTCAAGGTGTAAACCTTAGAGAAATCCAAATTTCAGACACAAGACAAGATGCTTAATTCACAGCAAAATGATTTAATTTGATGAATAAAAAAATAGAAAGGGTAGCTTCCTACTCTTTCTATTTTTTATGGTTTAAAATCCAGCTTTTAATATGCTATTTTATTTGACTCTATCCTTTGTATTACTTCCTGAGTGTTTGTGAATTCTTCATTAATTGGTAGGCGATACTCTTCTATACTCCAAGGCTCCTCTTTGTTCCTTTCACTTTCTAACTGGGTTAAAATAATTATATTTCCGAGTGTGTCTTTCTTTATAGCCATTTCGTACGAATAATTTTCTGAAATATCTTTATAGTACGCTTCTATTAATTCAGTTTTTTGGTCATTAATAATATTATTTTCAGTATTTCCCAGGGCAATTCCATTCTCGTCAGAGAAATATAATTCCACATTACTATCCATTAGTTCCTCTATTTTTATAGACGGATAATAGTTTTCTTTAGCCTCTTCTGATTCTATTACTGGTTTCAATAGTTCCAAGGTTTCATCACTTACCTGATACCTTCTAGTATAGCTTCCTCCATTTGTTGAGCTTACTTTGGCCAGAATTGTTGTTGGATTTTCATTTCCGTGATTTATAGAGGCTTCTTGCAAAAACTCATATGTAGCAGATTCATAGCTATACCCTTTGGAATCTTGAGGATTAGAAAAGTCTATACTTGCAATTGGTTGACTTTCTCCATTGTAGTCAATTTCAAAAATCTCCACATTACTAATTTCGTCTTTAGGCACTATTTTATTTTCATAGTTAATTAAGTCATAGCTAAAAACTGATGCTATAGTTACCGTAATTAAAACTGCTACTGCTAGGTAGACTTTTTCAGTATTAGTAGTAGTAAACGTCCCTACAAAAACCATCCTCACCACTAAATATGTAACTAAGGTTAATCCACTACCTATAATTAAGCTGATTATAGGTGTAGAGTCTACAGGTTCTATTATTTGCCATGTAAGAACTGCCCCTAGTAATCCGACTGTAACTGCACCATATATAGAAATACTCCTTATGAGGAATTTGTTTTTCATTCCCGACTCTGCAAGCTCTGATTTCCTTTTCATATAAGAAAAATATGCAAGCACTCCAAGTATAATAATCATCCCCACATTGCAGGTTATATATGTTGTTATACTTTGTATAGACCAAGTAGTATCAATGGCTGCCACCATCACATATAGTGAGTTTGCAAGAGGCGACAAAATATAAAGATAGGATGAGGCATATGATTGTGCACAGTATGTATCAAAGGTTGAAAAATATCCCAATATAGATATTGCTATTCCTGCAAATCCTGTCCCTAGTATTATTATAGTAACCATCGATGAGTTTAATGTTCCTGTTAGCATAATTCCTAGGATCCCTAAGTGATATACCAACAAAAATATTCCAATAGCAATACTGCTACTCTTTAGTAATCCAAAAAAGTATATCTCTATATTTTCACCATTTACCACTGACATGTAGGTTAGTGTTATAAGAACATTTATAAATAGTGGTACGATATATACGGTAAGTCCTGTAAGATAGTTCTTAAAGAAGAGTTTTCCTCTACTAATTGGAAGGCTATGGTAGTAGTCTGTTAAGCTAGTAGAGTGTAGGTATTTAAATTGTATTATTGCGCATATTAAGGCCCCCGCTATTGCCACTAAACTAAAGCTCACTATCCACGAAGAAGTAAATGCAGATGAATCTTCATATATTTCAAATTGCGTCATCAATAATACAGCTACAACTGGACCAGCAAACAAACTTGCAATAAAGGATAAAACAATAGTCCATTCTTTTTCTTTTATGCTATTCAAAATCAACTTCAGAAATGATATTTTTGATGTCATATCCCATTACCTCCGTTTCTGATATAAATATTTCTTCCAAAGAAAGTGGAATTGTTTCATAAAAAATCGGATTTAAGTTCGCTATATAATCACTAATCTGCTTTTCTTCACCTCGTATTGTAAGGGTAAGAAGGCTACCTCTTTCACTTACTGATAATACTGCGTATTCATTATTGATTTTTTCAATACTATCTTTTAGATATTCTTTTTTAAATGCACATTGAATTTTGTGCAATCCTAGCTTTATTGTATCAAGATCGCTACTGAGTATCACTCCCCCCCTATGTATTAATCCAATATTGTCACAAATATCTTCTAGCTCTCGTAAATTATGTGATGTAATAATCAGCGTAACACCTCTTTCTTCAATCTCATTTATAAATAAGGCTTTGGTTGCTTGCCTCATAGCAGGATCCAAACCATCAAAGGTCTCATCACATAATAAATATTTTGTCTTTGCAGACAAGCCAATTAGAATTGATAGTTGTTTTTTCACTCCCTTTGAAAATGTACTAAATTTTTGTTTTTCATTAATGCCAAATTTATAGAAAAGTTTTTTTGCTTTATCCTTATCAAACTCACTGTAATAAATTGCATATTCTTTTATTAAATCCGAGGGGGTACTGTTACTGTTAAAATATTGATTATCTGAAATGTAAAATATTTTCTCTTTTGCATTCGTGTTTTCGTATGCCACCATTCCATCTACAGATATAGCACCCTCATCTTCTTTGATTATTCCCGAAATTATTTTAAGCAGTGTGCTTTTTCCTGCCCCATTAGACCCTATCAGTCCAAATACCTTTCCCTCTTCTATCTCAAGAGTTACATTATCTAGGGCTATAGTATCAGTGAATACTTTTGATATATTTTCTATTTTAATCATTTTCACCTCCATAAATCTTTTTAATAATCTGTAAGACCTCTTCTTGTGACATCCCAATTTTTTCTGCATTTTTTATGGAAATTGTCAAATCGTTTTTAACTTCTAGCAGTTTTCCATCTTTCCAGCTACTTTCTTCTGAGACAAAATTACCCTTACCAACTACAGGGTAAATGTACCCTTGTGATTCTAAATGAGCATAGGCTTTTTGTATTGTGTTTGCATTTACAGAAATTTCTACTGCAAGTGCTCTTACACTTGGCATTTTTGTATCTGCCTCTAAGGCGCCACTAACTATTAAGTTTTGAAGTTTCATTGATACTTGTTCATAAATTGGTCTTTTATCTTTATAATCTAGAACTATCATTTCATTCTCCTTTCCAATTTTAAGTTATGCTCATAGACACTCACTCCGTGTATGAAGTCGCATAGTACACTTTATCATTTTAGTTCGCTTCTGTCAATATATTCTGCACTTGTGGATTTATTCACCAAGGTTTACCTATACTTACCTAAATATATAACTAATTTGCTTATATGTATGTATTAATTTTCCTAAAAAACAAGCTTGTTCTATTTTGTGATTAATCATGCATATAATTGTACTTTTTTGTGATACTATGCATGTTTTTCACTTTAAATTATATTAGCAATATGTTATAATTGATTAATTGTTTGAAAGGAGGAAATAAATGTTAGAATTTTTAAAAAGAAACAAAGCCCCTAAGGTAGGTAAAATTCCTCCCTCATATCTAAGTTCTATGGCCGAACATCTCTCTCAAACCAACGTAATAGAGAATGATCTATATATTAAGTATAACGTAAAAAGAGGACTTCGTAATGCCAATGGCACAGGCGTAGTAGTAGGACTGACACGAATTGGGGAGGTAGTTGGGTATAAAACTGATGAGCAAAATAATAAAGTCCCTGTACCAGGAGAGCTTTATTATAGAGGTTATGAAATTAAGGAGCTCGTAACCAATTACCAAAAGGAAAATCGATTCGGCTTTGAAGAAGTAACTTTTTTGCTTATGTTTGGTGAACTTCCAACAAAAGATGAACTAACTGAATTCAAAAGGTTAATTGCCGAAAAACGAGAGTTACCTAAGGATTTTGCGAGGGATATGATTCTTACCACACCTTCTAAAAATATTATGAATAAACTATCTAGAAGTGTACTTGGTCTATACTGTTATGATGAAAACCCTGACAGTGTATCTGTAGAAAATATTTTGCTACAATCCATAAACCTCATCGGAAGATTCCCCGCTCTAGTAGCATATGCATATCAAGCTAAAACCGCAGCTTTTGATAATAAGAGTCTCGTTTTACACCAGCCTCTTCCTGAGCTAAGCACTGCTGAAAACCTACTAAGAATGACTAGGGATGATGGGCTGTATACAGACTTTGAGGCTAAGGTTCTTGATACCTGTCTTATTATTCATACTGAGCACGGTGGTGGTAATAACTCAACATTTACTACTCACCTTATTTCATCTTCAGGAACAGATACCTATTCTGTAATATCCGCTGCTATTGGTTCTCTTAAAGGACCTCTTCATGGTGGTGCTAATATTTCTGTAATTGGAATGCTTGAAGATTTAAAAGAAAAAGTTGCAGATCCTACTGATACAAATCAACTTGATGAGTACATAAGAAAGCTACTTATGAAAGAAGCTTATGATAATAAGGGATTAGTTTATGGTATGGGACATGCTATATATACAATTTCTGACCCAAGAGCGGTTATCCTTAAGGAAATGGCTAGAGATCTTGCAAAAGCAAAAGGTCTAGAAGATGAATTCAATATTTGTGAATACATTGAAAATAATACACCAAGAATCTATGAAGAAATTCATGGTCAAAAGAAAACAATGTGTGCTAATGTTGATCTATATTCTGGATTTGTTTATGGCGCACTAAATATCCCTATGGATATAGCAACACCTCTTTTTGCAATTGCTAGGCTTTCTGGATGGCTAGCTCATAGACTGGAAGAAATGATTGCTGGAAGAAAGCTAATGCGACCTGGTTATGTTTGTGTGCAAGACCATAAAGATTACATACCTTATCTAGAGAGAAAAGCTCTTGGTACAACAAGAGCTCAGAAGAGAGCACAAAAAGAAGCTAAAAGAAGAGCAACCATGGATTTATCAAATTTAGCAGAGCTCGTTGAACAACGTGAAAAAGATATAAGCAATGGTAAGCTTTAACATTCCAATTAAATCAAAGTATTTCTTGATTTATTACCTTTAAATGAGTAAAAGGCCTAATGTACATCTACATTGGCCTTTTTTCTATTCCTATATTCCTAACATCTTTGTTCTTTTTGCTAGCATATCTGGGTTACTTGCATATTTCATCATTATTTCTTTTTCTATTCTTCCTTCTTGATATAAAGCTAGTAAACTCTTGTCCATGCTTATCATTCCTGAATCTGCAGCAGCAGTTTCTATCATATTATCAATTTGATGAACCTTTCCTTCCCTAATCATATTTCTTATGGCAGGGGTTACAGTTATTACTTCAAACACTGGTACTACTTGTCCATCTTTAGTAGGAATCAACTGTTGTGAAACAATAATCTGTATTACCATTGAAAGTTGAAGTAAAATTTGTTGCTGCTGGGCTGGTGGAAATGAATCCACTATACGGCCAATTGAATTTGCCGCTCCAACAGTATGTAAGGTCGAGATGACTAGGTGCCCTGTTTCCGCAGCGGTCATTGCTATTTCAATAGTTTCATCGTCTCTTAACTCACCAATTAAAATTACATTTGGACTCTGCCTTAAAGCTGCTCTAAGAGCAGAAACAAAGCTCTTAGTATCAATATCAATTTCCCTCTGTGTTACAATACTCTCCTTATGAGAATGTAAATATTCTAGAGGGTCTTCTAATGTAATAATATGAGATTTTTTTGTGTTGTTTATTTCATCAATTACGCAAGCTAAGGTTGTACTTTTCCCGCTTCCTGCAGGACCTGTAACAAGAGCTAGTCCACTATCAAGTTTTGATAAACTCAATATTGTTTCTCCTATACCAAGCTCACTTGGATCAGGTAAATTAAATGCAATTACCCTGATAACAGCTGCATAAGTACCCCTTTGCTTATAGGCATTTACCCTAAATCTAGATATACCTTTAATTGCAAAGGCAAAGTCATCATCCCCGCTAGTTTGCAGCTTATTCATAGTTCTATCATCAGCTAAACTATAAATCTGGTGAATTAAATCTTGTGTGTCATCTGGCATTAGTTTTTTTTCAAGATCTTCCTCTATATTATTATTCATTTTTGAAAAAGGAGCAATAGTCCCTTTTAGTTTTGCAGAAATCGGCAATCCTGCCGTAATAAAAATATCAGATACATTATTATCAATTGCAAGCTTTGCAATACTTCTAAAATCCATTTGCTTTTCGCGTGTATATAAATATATTACACGCACTCCTTTCCATCTTTCTATTGTAAAACAGGTAGTTCCGTAGTGCTTTCCCATTCTGCTGTATACTCTAGAGTCCATCCCTCAATCATAATAAAGCTATCTTCTGCAGTAGTTGGATACATAACTTTTATTTTAGAAATTAATTCTTCGTTCTCATTAACCTGCGTAGTATAAGTGATAAATGTTTCATCCCCTACAGATTCAACCTTGTAGCCATCGCTTTCTGAAAACCCACTGCTTACTAAATTATAGTACGCTCCTTCAGATCCCGCTTCTGCATAATAACCCTGTAAAGTTTCATCCATAACCTTTAGCTTGTCGTTAGCCTCCCCCTCTTTTTCGTAATAATTTTCGGTTGTATCTGCAGTAGAAACACTAAGATTATTATCGTTATCTGCTGATACAAAAGAAAGGGCTGCGAAAGTCACAAGGCATAGAATAACAAATATGGTCATTATTAAGCTACCTCCAATAGGTACGCCTATATCTGCTATTTTCTTCACTATATCCCTCCTAACTGCTTCGGAAGATATTTTTTTGTACTAATTTCAAAAATAGCTTCAGCATCTGTTTTATCATTATACAGTATATTGATAGTGATTAACTCTAGATTTTCTTCCTCAGATGATGTTAACACTACTTTAAAAGGTTCTTCACCATTTTCTGTAAACTCTCCATCATTTCCATAATAACTTACATATTCTCCTTCAGCCACTTCTGTGAATTCAAATTTTGTAACAATATTTTCTAGCTCAGAATTGTCTCCATAAAAACTCTCTACAACCCTTTGCCCCTGAGTCACTGCTAAATTCCTATCTTCACTTTCATTTCCAAGCCCATCAGAATATACGAATAGTTGAATACAAACTACCGCTGATAATGCAAAAAACAAGATTGCTACAATCAATTCTAATAGAAAAAGACTTGATCTAGTGTGAGTTTTCATAAATTCTCCTTATCTAACTACTTCTTTCTGATATAGTAATCTGAGAAGTCACATCATTAACATCAGTAATAATAAAGCTATAGGTTCCATTTCCTTCGTCTATAATATCAAACTCTTTCAGCGGAACCAAATTGTTACCAGCAACTAAAGATGTTTCATAATCCGCCTTTGTTGTTAGTTCCTTAAGATGCCCCTCGTTAAAATATATATAAGTAACAAGATCATCACCATCACGATTATCATATAGAGCTAGCGCTTCCTTTCCATTTATCTCTACCATTGTAATTTGGCCATCCATATCATTTTGCTTTATCTGCTTAGTAATATAAGCAGTAGCTGTTCTCCCAGTGAAAGAAGTCTCCATACTTTCTACAGTGCGCTCATATGTTTGGGAACCGATATAAATTGCTAATAGTGCAGTTACTACAAAAACTCCAAATAGGGCTAATGTAAACACTATATCAATTGCGTGGTTTTTGGGTTTTTTAAAAACACTCATAAGCCTCCTACTTTCTAATCACAGTGATGTCGGGCATTAAATTCGATGCAAATGCATCATAGTGTACAATGTACTTATCATAATCAATTTGAACGCCGTATTCTTCTTCAATGTATTCTAAAGAAACTGGATAAGCACCTTCATTAGCATAGCAATGCACACTTGCCTTTGTTAATGCACTTTCTAAGGTTTTTGTATCTTGCTCAGCGCTTGCGTCTGATACCGAGTCAAAAGCAAACCAAACCAGTACGAAAAAGATAACAAATATAATTATCTGAATCCATACATTAGATATTTCTCTTCCTCCTGATTTAAAAACACGATTTTTTCCAAACATTTCTTTTTCCTCTTTTTTATTCCAATTTATCCGAGTGTAGACATAATGCTAATCAGCGGAAGCATAACTGAAAGTAGTATCATTCCAACAACAATAGAAAGCACAGCCACAAGTGTCGGCTCAATTATTGAAATTGCTCTTGACAGCTTTCTATCAACTTCTTCTTCATATCTAACTGAAATTTCTTCCATAACATTATCTACAGCACCTGTCTTAAATCCAACTGCAAGCATCCTCGCATATAGTCCACCAAATATTTTGTTATCAGATATTACCTTAGCAAAACTTGTTCCTTCATCTAAGGATTCCCTACACTTTTCAATTTTTGCTTTTAAATTTGTATTTTGAGTAAGCTGAGATGCAAGTTCTAAACTTTCCCTTGTATCAAGTCCACTAGCAAGCATAAGAGCCATACCATTAGCAAATCTTGCAACAGCTATCTTTTCTACAATATCCTTTGTTAGTCTTGAGTTCTCTTTAAACCTTCTAAAGGCCTTCTGTCCGCCTTCGGTATAAGTAAACGCAAGTCCTAGGATCAAAATCACCCCAAGTGCTACCACAATCCAAATTGCATATGTGCTCACTGCATTTGCAAGAGCCATTACACTTCCAGCAAAACCTGTAAGCTCAGTCCCTAGCTGTCTGAAAACTGATTCAAATGTCGGCATAACTTTTACTAATAAAAACCCTACTACAGCGAGCATCATAACTACCATTACAATAGGATAAAATACTGATTGTTTAACTGAGTTTTTAATATGCTCTTCTTTTTTGTAATAATTAGCAAGTGAATCAAATACCACGTCTAATTTTCCAGCCATTTCTCCCACTTTTACCATTTTTATCATATAGTCTGGAAAAGCTTTTGTATTTTCTAGTGTTTCTGAAAAAGAAAACCCAGCCTCCATATTTTCAATCATTTCTTTAAGTAGTGATTTCCCTTGAGCACCGGTTGTCTCTTCTTCCATTATGTACAGACCCTCTGTTGCTGTAATACCAGCATCAATTATCATAGCCATTTGCTCGCAGAAAGAAGAAAGGTCTGTATTTGACAACATCTTTCCATTGCTTTTCTTATTTTTCCCATCAGTAGACAAATTTTTCAACATAATTCTCTGCATCTCCTATATAATCTTTCATACTTCCACCAGAATTGTCTTGGAATGTTGGGTCCATCAAAGCCCATGCATTTCCATCAAAACTGATAACATCATCAATCCAACCTGTTTCTTCTGTATATACTGAAATCCAGGCATGATAAACCTCACCCGAATATCCAATTTGTAGTTTTGATGGAAGACCTTGAGATCTTAGCATAGCAACCATCACTGCTGCATAATCGAAACAGATTCCCTTTTCTGTCTCTACAGTTTCATTTAAATTTGGTAAGTATCCACTTATACTACCTGAAGCTGCCTGATTAGCTTTTTCCGTGTCATATTCAATTAATTCCATAGTATAGTCAAATACTGCTTCAATAAACTCTAGGTCAGTCCCTGTATAAGCATAAAGCTCCTGCGCTTCAATAGAAGTTAAACTATCTTTGGTAAAGTTTACATATTGGTTAGAGTATAAAAATGGCACTCTATCATTTTCTAGCTCAGCCCACACATTAGCAGAATCAACTAAATAATATTCATTCCCACTAGCCTGCTCATATATTTGCAAAGTATAATTTCCATTTCCTTTTGACAATGGAAAGGTCTCATAGCCTGCTCCTTCATTTAGATCGTATGAATAGACCTCACCACTTGGAGTTGTGATTTGCAACTTCACTTTTCCACTATGGCCTCCACTGTAATCGACCATCACATATCCTTTAGACGCATTAGAATAGTCAATGCTGGCCACACCTGAAGATGCAACAGAAGTTCCTGCTGCAACAGGAATATATGGTTCAATCCCTAGTGGTTCTCTTACTTTTTCACCACTTTTTACTGACCCACTTCCTCCACATGCAGTTAAAAACACTAAACTAACTATCAATATGGTAGTAAATATGCATTTTTTAATATTTAAAATACTAATATTCATCGCGCCCCTTCGTCAAAGGTGTATTAAAGCACACCTTAATATTCCTCTTATATATATGAATTATACCAGTGTATAACACAATTTGCAAACATTTCCATGGGTTGAGAAAGTTTTTTTACTCAATTCTTTCGGTGTTTTATTTTCCTAGTTCTTCTTTAATCATTTATGTGAGTTGTCTCCTTATCATTAATATTATTTTTCTTAGCATCGACAGAAATCATTGCTCTTGTAGCATTTGCTGTTGCAATCAAAGCTACTCCTACATCAGCAAATATAGCCATCCAAATTGAGGTTATACCTAGAAGAGCTAGTACCATAATTATCAGCTTCGTTCCTAATGCAAATATAATGTTCTCCGTAACAATTGTTCTCGTTTTCTTCGCAACTTTAATTGCAGTGGCAACTTTACTTACTTCATCAGTCATAAGAACCACATCTGCAGCCTCTATTGCAGCATCAGACCCTATTCCACCCATTGCAATTCCGATATCTGACCGAGTAAGTACTGGAGCATCATTTATGCCATCCCCAACAAAGATTGTTTTAAATTTATTATTCTTCTTTTCTTCCATAATTTTTTCTAGCTTATCAACTTTATCACCTGGAAGTAGCTCTGCTTCAACTCTAGTAATTCCAATTTCTTCTGCAACTACATACGCAATAGGTTTACTATCACCGGTTAACATTATAACATCCTTTATTCCTAAGGTTTTAATATCTAAAATAGCTTGCTTTGCTTCGGCTTTTATTTCATCTTCAATCAAAATATATCCTTTATACTCACCATTTACAGCAACATGCACTGCTGTTTTTGCAAAAGATAATGTTTCAATTCCAATTTCATTTAATAGCTTACTATTTCCTACATAAGCTATCTGTCCATTAAACTCTGCAACCACCCCTTTACCTGCAATCTCTGAAATTTCAGGATTAGGGAGGGTTTCTCTATTATTCCATTTTGCAGTTATAGACTTTGCAATGGGATGACTTGAAAACTGCTCAGCAGTAGCGGCAAAATAGAGTAGTTCGTTTTTCGCTTCTTCACTATTAGACTCTATTGGAACTATATTTGTAACACTAAAGCTACCTTTTGTTAAAGTTCCAGTTTTATCAAAAACCACAGTATCCACAAGGTTTAAAGCCTCAAGGTAATTTCCACCTTTGACCAGCACACCTTGCCTTGCTGCACCTCCTATACCTCCAAAAAAACTAATTGGTATGGATATCACTAGTGCACACGGACAGGAAATAATTAAAAAGCTAAGCCCCTTATAAAGCCATTCATCAAAGGTTCCAAATCCAATTATTGGTGGAAGAATTGCTACTAAAGCTGCCACTCCTACAACAATAGGCGTATAATACTTTGCAAATTTTGTAATAAACTTCTCGCTTTCTGATTTTTTACTCTGTGCTTTTTCTACCAATTCAAGAATTTTGGAAACAGTAGACTCTCCAAAAGTTTTTTCAACCTCAACTTCAATCAAACCGTTCTTATTAATAGAGCCTGATAAAACCTCACTCCCGACATAAGCTTCTCTAGGCACACTTTCTCCAGTTAATGCTTTTGTATCAACAAAAGATTTTCCAAAAACAACTTTTCCGTCAAGGGGGATTTTTTCTCCTGGCCTTATTATAATCACCTCTCCAATTTCTACATCTTTAGGGTCGACTTTTTCGCCTGTTTCCTTAAGCACAGCATAGTCTGGCCTAATATCCATAAGTTCAGCTATATTCCCTCTTGACTTGGCAGTTGCATATCCTTGAACAGTTTCCCCTGCACCATAAAATATCATAATTGCTACAGCCTCTGGTGCCTCTCCTAAGGCAAAGGCTGCTATTGCTGCAAAAGTCATAAGTGAGTTTTCATCCAAAAATCTCATTTTAATAATATTTAATACAGCTATTTTTAAGACTTCGTAACCTGCCATAACTAGGGCAATAACATAAATAATTGTAATAATTACTTCAGAAAGATTTCCGTTTACTACGTATGCTCCTACTGCTATAAATCCAGCCAAAACTAGCCTAATAATGTATATTTTCATATTTCCAATATGATCACTTGCGTGGTCACCATCTCAACCACAGCCTGCATCATTATGATGATCATTACTGTGGTGTTTGTGATTTTGAGAATCACCGCAATGCTCTTTCACTTCACAATCGCTAGTCTCTACTTTTGGGTTAAGATCATCTTTCTTATTTGTCTTTTCTTCTCTCATGGTTTCTCCTTCCATACAAACTCATTTTATGCGCAAATTTCCTAATGTTACTAATATGTATGGTCAACATGCTCAATGCCAATAATTAATATATCCTCAACATGGTCATCATCTAGGCTATACCAAACCTTCAACCCATCTTTTCTACTTTTTACTATTCCGCAATTTTTTAAATCTTTTAGCTGGTGACTTGTAGCAGGCGCTGACAATCCTGATGACTGTGCCAGATCTCCAGCCATAGCCTCACCTTCACTTAATTTCATAAGTATCTTCAGTCTAGATTCATTCCCGAACATTTTAAATATTTCAGCAAGTCTTTCCATTTTCGCCTTGCTTTTAGAAAACTCCAAGTAATTCATATCTTTATCCTCTCATTTAATAACTTAACTGTGATTAATAAGTTTAATCTTAGTTTGTAATTTATTATTTTATTAATTACTAAAATAATAAACTATTTTTTTGTATATTTCAAGATATATTTTCTTATTTCCGAAAATAAGAAAATATCTAAAAGAAAAATTAAAACTAATGACAATAAGCCAACTAGCACTGCGTATTCTTAGTAAAAAAACAGCCCCACCTAGAGCTGCTGTTTTAAAAATAGAACCTAACACCACATATGATTAAGAGGACCACTCCCCCCACCCAAATCTAATCCATCGTTCAAAGCACCTGTTATATAGGCTTTAGCTTCTGAAATTGCTGATTTTAAATCTTGCCCTTTGGCTAGCCCACAGGCTATTGCTGAGGATAATGTACAGCCTGTTCCATGTGTGTTTGTACTATTTATCCTCCTACTTTCAAACCAGGTTATTTCATTATTCCAATATAGCAGATCATTGGCTGAGGCCTTTAAATGTCCACCTTTAATTAATACTGCACCATCTAACATTTTTGATATTATTTCGGCGGATTTTATCATGTCTTCCTCTGTTTCTATTTTTATTTCTGACAGGACTTCCGCTTCTTTTATATTAGGTGTAATTACATCGGCCATTGGGATTAATTTCTTTATTATGGCTTCCATTGCACTTTCAGACAAAAGTTTTGAACCACTAGTAGATACCATTACTGGGTCCACTACTATTGCTTTTGCATCATACTCTTTTAGCTTTTCACTTATTATATTAATGATTTCTGCCTGAGATACCATGCCTATTTTTATTGCATCTGGAAATATATCTGTAAAAACTGAATCAAGCTGCATACCAACAAAGCTTGAGTCTATATTTAAAATTCCGGAAACCCCTCTTGTATTCTGTGCGGTCAAAGCTGTGATCACGCTCATTCCATAGCAATTATTGGCTGTCATTGTTTTTAAATCTGCTTGAATCCCTGCCCCACCGCTGCAGTCTGATCCTGCTATTGTAAGTACTTTTTTCATATTTTACCATCCCATCCTACATACGTTTCAAGGTATAAGTCTACCATTGCTTTAATTTTTTCTTTCTCTTTTCTTGCCGAGTAGTCTTCTATAGCAATAACTGTAAATCCTGCTTTTTTTGCACTCACTATTGCATGATGTGCGTCTTCGAAAACCCAAGTATTTTCTTTACTTCCACCCAGTTTCTTTAAAGCCTCTTCAAAAATAATAGGAGTATCTTTTCCTGCCCCTACTTCTTTGCAAGTTAAAATGATATCAAAAATATTTTCTAGATTATTCTTTTTTAAAGAAGCTTCTACCAAATGTCTATCTGTTGCTGTTGCAATGGCCATTTTAATACCCTTTGCTTTGTAAGAGTGTAACAGCTCTATCGCCCCTTCTTTTAGTACAAGGTCGCTACTATAGAACTTTTTAATCCTTGAATTAATGCCTTCAGTTATTTCATCTGCTTTTTTTTCTAGTTTGTACTCTGCTCTAAAGTAATCTGCTGCCTGCTCTAAACTTAAGGTTTTGAGTGTTTTCTTAAGGGTTTCACTGGGCGTTATGCCTAAACTTTTTAGATACTCTGGGCCCAGGTTTTCCCAAATATGCATTGAATCTAACACTGTCCCATCAAAGTCAAAAATTGCAAACTCCATATTCCTTATCATTATTCACCCTTTACCATTTCTTTTGATAGTCCCAGTAATTCCTTAGCTGCCAATGTAATATCTTTCTTTGCAAAAATTCCACTTACAACAGCAACACCATCAACACCTGTTTTCGAAAGCTTATGGATATTATAGTCATATATCCCTCCAATTGCAACCACTGGTACATTTACTGACTCGCATATCTCTTTTAGCGTTTCATGATCAACTGTATTTGCATCTTCTTTTGTTGCTGTTGCAAAAACTGCTCCAACCCCAAGATAATTTGCCCCTTTATTTACAGCATCCAAAGCTTCCTCTTTTGAATGCACTGAAACTCCAAGGCTCATGTCCTTTCCTATCTTCTCTCGTACAGCCTTTGCCTCCATATCTTCCTGTCCTATATGTATTCCATCAGCTTTGCATTTTATTGCAACTTCAACATTATCATTTATTATAAAGGGGACATTATACTTTTTACATATACTTCCTATTTCCATTGCTTCACTTAGAAAGTCTTCATCACTTAAGTACTTTTCCCGTAGCTGTAGACATGTAACTCCGCCCTTCAGCGCTTCCTCTACCTGCTCTGCTAAAGTTTTCTCTTTAAGCCACCCTCTATCTGTAACTGCATAGAGTAACATATGTTCTTTATTTAATTTCATATTTGCTACCTTTTTCTAATGCCTCTTCATCTAAGTTATACATAGCATCAATTAGATAGTTTCTATACGTAGAATTTCCATCTAGCACTGACATTCTTTCTTTTGCAACTTCTCCGCAAATTCCCATTGCACACACTGCAGCTGCAGCTGCTTCTAAAGACTCTTCTCTATTTGCTGCCACATAAGCAGTCAAAAGTGCAGAAAGCATGCATCCTGAACCTGTGATTCTAGCCATCATTTCATGACCATTGTGAATTACAAAGGCCCTTTCTTCATCTGCTACAATATCTATGGCACCCGATATTGCAATAATAGCCCCTGTTTTTTTTGCATATTTTTTTGCAAGGCTCACCGTTGCTTCCAAAGTGTCCTCCGTAATTAAATCTGCAATATCTGCATCTACACCCTTTGCTCCGCCTGAACCAACAGCCAAGGCTTTAATTTCCGAAACATTTCCTCTAATAACTGTAAACTGTATTTCTTCTAAAAGCCTCGATGCAGTTTCATTTCTAAGTTTTGATGCTCCAACTCCTACAGGATCTAAAATAACTGGACGAGAAAGTTCATTAGCCTTCTTACCAGCAGCAATCATAGATTTAATTGCTCTTTCATTTAATGTGCCAATATTTATGTTTAGCCCTGTACAAATCGTAGTAATTTCTTCTACTTCCTTAATTTCATCTGACATGATTGGTGATGCACCACAAGCTAGCAAAATATTAGCACAATCATTTACTGTAACATAATTTGTTATATTATGAATTAGTGGTGGATTATTTTTTAACTTTTCTAAACTTCTTTTTAACATTTTCTCCCTCTTTCTTATTTTATCCAGTTACTTGCTTAAACTATATTATATTTTTGCCAAAACAGTTATCCTATTTAAAGAATATCAATATACTCGTCATTTAATGCTTTATTCATACTTCTAATTGCACAGAACTTTCCACACATTGAGCAGGTATCTTCATGTTCTGGGCTTCTATCTGCTCTTATGGCTTTTGCAGTCTCAGGATCCATGGCACAGGCCCACTGCCCATCCCAGTCCAGGTTCCTTCTTGCATCTGCCATCTTGTCATCAATATCTCTAGCATGAGGCACCTTTTTTGCAATATCAGCTGCGTGAGCAGCAATTTTAGAAGCCATAATACCCTGCTTTACATCTTCTAAGTTAGGCAGTGCAAGGTGCTCTGCTGGGGTTACATAGCAAAGAAAAGCTGCTCCAGCTGCCGCTGCTACGGCACCACCAATAGCACCTGTTATATGGTCATACCCAGGTGCAATATCTGTTACCAGTGGTCCCAGCACATAAAAAGGCGCACCCATGCAAATTGTCTCTTGTATTTTCATATTAGCTTCCACTTGATCTAGTGATACATGGCCTGGGCCTTCAACAATCACTTGAACATCTCTTTCCCAAGCTCTTTTTGTTAATTCACCAAGCCTTACTAGCTCTTCAATTTGGCAAACATCTCCTGCGTCTGCAAGGCATCCTGGTCTGCAAGCATCTCCAAGAGAAATAGTAACATCATGCTCTCTACAAATTTCCAAAATTTCATCATAATACTCATAGAATGGGTTTTCCTCTCCTGTCATACTCATCCAAGCAAATACAAGTGACCCTCCTCTAGATACTATATTTGTTTTTCTCTTATGTTTTCTTATTTGCTCAATAGTCTTTCTTGTAATACCACAGTGTAAAGTCACAAAGTCAACTCCATCTTCCGCATGTAGTCGAACTACGTCAATAAAGTCCTTTGCGGTAAGAGTGGCTAAGTCTCTTCTATAATGAATAACCGAATCATATACTGGCACTGTTCCTATCATTGCTGGACATTCTGAAGTTAATTTTCTTCTAAATCCAGTTGTGTCTCCATGAGATGAAAGATCCATGATTGCGTCTGCCCCCATATTTACAGCGGCCATTACTTTTCCTAATTCAATATCATAGTCCTTACAGTCCTTCGAAACCCCTAAGTTCACATTAATTTTTGTTTTTAACATAGATCCAACTCCTGCAGGATCAATACATTTATGATTTTTATTGGCGCAAATAACTACCTGCCCTTTTGCAACTAAACCTCTAATTTCTTCGGCTGTTCTGTATTCTTTCTCAGCTACTATTTCCATTTCTTTTGTAATTATTCCTTGCCTTGCAGCATCCATCTGTGTTGTGTACATGTTTTTCTCCTTTTGTTTACAAAAAAACGAGAAACTTTGGTATTGTTTCTCGTTTAAAGTCTATTATACTTCCTACGTTGGCATTATCCAAATCAGGTTATGGGTCGAAACTACTATTTCCTCTCAGCCTGAACACAAGCTCCCCTGTTATTAAATCTATCCTATTTTATCAGTTAATTTATATATTGTAAAGATAAAGTATGTTTAGCTTTACCTTTTTTTTACAATAATTTTATATTTGACTGATAGATAGCTTTCTTTAAAACCTGTACAATTAATGATTATATTAATTAGCAAAGATTTCAGGGAGGGATTATGGAAATTAGAAATGAGCAAGGAGATATTAATAAATCTAAATACAGAGATGATTATATTAAAGATAATATAAAGGGAAAAGCTCTTGAAATATATAAAAGAGATGAGCAAATTTTTTTACATCAAAGCTTAAGTACTCCTGTTCTCCAAGTTATAGATTACTGTGAAGGCGCATACCTTTATGATCATGATGGTAGAAAATATCTAGATATGCACGGAAATGGTGTTCATAACTCAGGTTTTAACAACCCCTACATAATCGAATCAACAATTGAAGCATTAAAGTCCAAGCAGACCTTTACGCCTCGGCGATACACTAATGAAAAAATCACTTCTCTTGCAGAAAAACTTGTTGAGAAAGCCCCAGCTGAGCTTACAAGAGTGCTTTTTGCACCAGGTGGCAGTGAAGCAATTGAAATGGCTATTACCATAGCAAAGTGCGCAACCGGTAGGTATAAAACTATTTCCTTCTGGGATTCTTTTCATGGTGCAGGAATGCAAGCTTCTAGTGTTGGAGGGGAGTTACTCTTTAATAAAGGAAGAGGTCCAATGGCTCCTGGAGCCTTCCATGTAGATTTTCCAAACTACAAAGCAAATCCTTGGGGGATTACCAATAAAGAAAAAGTTGATGATGAAATAATTCGGCAAATGCGTAGATATTTTGAAAAAGAAGGTGAAATTGCCTGTGTAATAGGTGAACCTATAAGCGCCACTCCCATAATTCCTTCAAAAAATTTCTGGAGAAAAGTTAAATCTCTTTGCGAAGAATTTGGTGCCTTACTAATTTTTGATGAAGTAATCGAGGGTTTCGGGAGAACAGGAACTTTTTTCGCCTGCGAGCAATATATATGCCCTGACATTCTAGTTTTAGGCAAGTCACTTGGTGGTGGAATTTTACCTTTTGCAGGTATTATAGCTAAAGAAAAATATAATGTGCTTGAAGAGTATTCTGTGGGTCATTACACCCATGAAAAAAACGGACTTTGCGCTGCTGCCGGCTTAGCACAAATAGAGTATATTGATAAACACAATTTAGTGAAAAACTCACAAGAAATCGGAAACTACTTTCTCTCCGAATTAAATAAGCTTTGTGAAGACATCCCTTGTTATGGTTATGCTACAGGCCTAGGCCTTCATCTTGGTCTTTGCGTAGTTACTGATAAAGTAACTATGCGTAAAGATTCAGATTTGGCTGAAGCACTTATGTATGAGGCTATGAAAAAAGGCCTTGCCTTTAAGCTAATTGAGGGCAGCATCATTACTCTCCGCCCTGCTCTCATTGTGTCAAAGGGTGACATAGACTTTGCAATTACTACTCTTAGAGAAGTTGCTTTATCCTTTAATTCAAATAGGTAGTACTTTTAACATTAACCACTTCTATATTATTCAAAGTTACATTAAATAAATTGGGAGAAATTATCCGATTAACTTCTCCCATTATTTTAATATCCATATTCTCCCTCTATTATGACAACTTCCATATCTATGTCATTCATTTTGTGTAGGTGAATTGCTAACATATTACAAATTCTCTCAGGTGATTTACAGTCGTAACATTTATCTCCTTTAATAACACATGGCGTTTTTAGATTATACTTTTTACTGTTCTTTGGTGCAGCTACATTTCTTGCTCTATGAATTGCCTGCTGAAGGTCTTTTTCTATTTTATTTGAGCCAATTACAAAATACACCTTCTCATGTCCAAATAGAGATCCAGCCACTCTATTTCCAGTACCATCTATGTTTACTAATTCCCCTGTCTCTGCTATGGCATTTACAGAAGTTAAATAGATGTCAGTTTGCATAGAGGCCCTAGCTACATCCAGGAATTCACCATTATCTTTTGTTGGCAAAGGGTCCCAAACTTTGTTTTGCTTAGACAAGGCTTCATATACGCCTATTTCTTTCATGGTTAACGAATCCCCTAGTCCTACTGTTTTCCCTTGTATTTTTTCTTCTAGGTATAAAACTGCATCCTTTGCTTTTAAAAAACAAGTTGCCTCATACCCTTTCTTTCTAAGGTTCTTCACTGTAACTTCAATTATACTTTGCTCCATTTCACCCTCTCCTTTATTAATACATCAGCATAACTTCATTCTTTTCAACTATTGATAAAAAGCGAAATCACCTTGGGACTTTTACACAAATCACCATTGATAATTTCGCTTCATAGCATTTAACATTTAGTATTGGCTATTTCTTTTTTTTGTTTTTTAAATAACTATATAAGCCACCAATGGCTGCACCAATTAAGGTACATATAATTATAATCATTAAATTACTCATTAAGCTCTCCTTCCTATTATTGGTCTGTATATTTATGGTGCCCTTAGAATATAATCTCCTACACCTATTTCATCAATCCAAATATTTGAATCTGCAGCAGTACCATGGGATGCTAATGCTACCTCACCAGTAGTCGAGTTTAGGTGAATAACAAAACTAGTTGACTGCCCCGCTTTTGACTTAGCCTCTCCTAGCATTCCAAAATATCCACTTGCTCCAAAGTCAGTATACGGCACTACATCTACATTAAAAGGTTCTAGTAACAGTGTATTAAAATGCTCTTTTTGAGCTGGACTTTGATCTGTAGGCTTTAAACTGTTTACCGTCCCTTTCAAAACAGATACTCTCCCTCCTGTATCAGGGTATCTCATCAAAATTGTTCCTCTTCTATTTGCTGGCTGTGTTTCAGGGCCAGTATTCCAAAGGATTTCTACTAATGTGTTTGGAGGTATGCCACTTCCAGGTGATGCCATGGCTATCTGGGCCGCTGTAATTATATTACTAGCCATCTGCAAATCGGCTATTTGCTTGGCCTCTTCTACGTATCCTGTAACAGTAGGAATAGCGATAACAGCTAAAATGGCAATTATTGCTATAACAATAATAATCTCCATTAAGGTAAAGCCATTTCTATTGTTCTTCCGTCTAAACATTTTCATAAATTTCACCTAAGACTTTGTTTATTCTTTCATCAGCTTTTTCAGGTAAAACGTCAAGTCCATCTGCATATATGGAGTTGAAATTTTCTATTCCGTAAAATCTTGATAGTCTAGCAAAGTATTGTTCACTTATCTTATCTTCCTCTTTCAAAAAATCTCCTGCAGTGTATATGTATGTCAATAATTTCCCTTTGCAAAGTCCCACGCTACCTTTTTCATTGTAATCAAAGGTTATACCAGCCACAGATGCTTTCTCTAAATAAGAGCTTAATATAGATGGGAACATAAATTCCCAAAATGGAGAAGCAATGATGATTTCATCTGAATTAGCAAATTCTTTTGCTAGTTCAATTTCAGTATGCTTTAAATCTCCATTTTCATCAAAAGACTTTCCATTATAGAATAAAAATTTTTCTTCTGCAAGATTTCTTTCAATTAAGTGAAAGTCTTCATTTTTTTTTAGTTTTTCCAAATAAGCTTCTGCTATTCTTAGAGACCTTGAATGTTCTCCTCTAAGACAGGCGTTAATAAATAGTATTGTTTTCATTTTTCCCCTCTAAATTCATTATTACATCTTTAAAGAACAAATCTAACAGAATTTATTATACCCTCTTTTACTTGTTTTGTACATATTTTAGCTCACTAAATTCCCCTTCCTAATCAGTAATATATTTCGAAAAATTCATATCATTTTTTTTTGATATTACTGTTGACAAACTATATACCATGCTTTAGAATAAACATATCGAAATAATTTGATATAAAAAAAGGAGGGTAAGTTGACAAATAATTACAAACGAAATGCAAAAGTGTTCAAAGCTTTATGTGATGAAAAAAGATTAGTAATTTTAGATCACCTTAAAGAAGGTGAAAAATGCGGCTGCGTTTTAATTGATTTGATGGATATTGGACAATCTTCATTATCATATCATATGAAAATTCTTTGCGAATCAGGCATCGTAGAAAGCAGATTAGATGGAAAACTGACCCTTTATAGAATAAATAATGAAGGCAGTGTGAGGGCAGGTTTAATTTTAAAAGAACTCACAACCCCAGATGAAAATCAAACACCTAATGATGAATATTTTGCTAAACTAAAAGATCCAACAGTCATTTAGATCTTGCCATCCTTCGGGATGGTTAAACTTTGCAAATTCATATCAAAAAAATTTTATATCAAAAAATTTTTATATCATTTAATTTTGATATGAAATTCTAACCCCTACAACATAACTAACTCAACAGAAAGGACTATTATGGAATTTTTAAAAAACATTTGGGATTTCTTGCAAGTACAAATACTTGGAATGAAGTGGCTTAACGATTTAGTTGGCAACATACTAACAGCAATGTCTATAGACATTGACTCACGAATAGGAGGAAGTCTTCACTTCTTTATATATGATGTAATTAAAATTTTAATTTTGCTTTGCTCATTAATCTTCATTATTTCATATATTCAAAGCTACTTTCCTCCAGAGAGAAGCAAAGAAATATTAAGTAAATTCAAGGGAATCTGGGCCAATGTTGTTGCTGCTCTGCTTGGTACTGTAACACCTTTTTGTTCTTGCTCATCAATACCACTTTTTATTGGTTTTACCAGCGCTAAGCTTCCTCTAGGTGTAACTTTTTCCTTCCTAATATCATCTCCTATGGTTGATCTAGGCAGTTTAGTTCTTCTTATGAGTATCTTTGGGCCAAAGGTTGCTGTCGTTTATGTAATTGTAGGACTAGTAGTGGCAATAGTTGGTGGTTCTATAATCGGAAAACTAAAGATGGAAAATCAAGTTGAAGACTTTATATACTCAGCTAGCAGTGTTGACCTAGAGTCACCAGACCTTACAAGAAAAGATAGAGCATTATATGCTAAAGAATCAATGCAAACCACATTTAAAAAAGTTTTTCCATATGTACTAATTGGTGTATCTATCGGAGCTTTAATACATAACTGGATCCCAGAGGAGTGGATTGTAGGCCTTCTTGGTGATGATAATCCTCTTGGAGTAATAATCGCAACTGTAGTCGGAATTCCAGTATACGCAGATATCTTCGGAACTATTCCAATTGCCGAAGCCCTTCTAGGCAAAGGTGCCCAATTAGGAACAGTACTTGCGTTTATGATGTCAGTAATAACACTAAGTCTTCCATCAGTTATTCTTCTAAGAAATGCTGTAAAGCCTAAGCTTTTAGCAGTATTTATTGGAATCTGTGCTGTAGGAATTATACTAGTAGGTTATTTATTTAATATTTTTCAATATCTATTTATCTAAGGAGGTAAATGACAATGGGTTTATTTTCAAAAAAATCAAAGGTTCAAGAAGAACATGTAATGTCTGAAATTAAAGTTTTAGGCCCTGGCTGCAATAACTGCGCTACACTAAAAGAAAATACAAGAGCAGCTCTTGCTGATATGAATAACACTGAAGGTGTTGAGCACGTATCAGATTATGCTGATATCGCAAAATTTGGAGTTATGTCTACACCTGGACTTGTTGTTGATGGAACAGTACTAAGCCAAGGTAGAGTGTTAAAAAAAGAAGAAATTATAGAATTAATTAACCATCATAGAGGTACAAAATAAATGGGACAGCTTAAAGAGAAAAAAAATACAGGTATTAGTTTCTTTGAAAGATACCTGACTGTATGGGTATTACTTTGCATGATAGGAGGAGTGCTTATTGGAAAATTTCTTCCAGCTATTCCCCAAGGCTTAGCTAGCCTAGAGTTTGCTAATGTTTCAATTCCTATTGCAATTTTAATTTGGTTAATGATTTATCCAATGATGTTAAAAATCGACTTTCAAAGTGTAAAAGACGTAGGTAAAAATCCAAAAGGACTATTTTTAACATGGGTTACTAACTGGTTAATTAAGCCTTTTACAATGTTTGGAATCGCATACATATTCTTCTTTGTAATCTTCAAGTCGCTTATCCCAGCTGACTTAGCTACTGAATACCTTGCAGGAGCTGTTCTTCTTGGCGCTGCACCTTGTACGGCTATGGTATTTGTTTGGTCTCACCTAACAAAAGGTAATCCTGCCTATACAGTAGTTCAAGTTGCAACTAACGACTTAATTATATTAATAGCTTTTACCCCAATAGTAGCATTTTTACTTGGAGTTTCAGGAGTAGCAATTCCTTGGGATACATTAATTCTATCAGTAGTACTATTCGTAGTAATCCCATTAGTTGCAGGAGTATTAACTAGATCTTCAATTATTAAGAATAAAGGAATTGACTATTTAAATAACACTTTCATTCCTAAATTTAGTAAGACTACAATCACAGGTTTACTACTAGCACTTGTAATTATCTTCTCAACACAAGGAGAGGTAATACTAGAAAATCCACTACACATCGTGCTTATTGGTATTCCTCTAATAATTCAAACAGTTTTAATATTTGCAATTGCATACGCAGGAGCAAAAATGCTAAAACTGCCTCACTCTGTTGCAGCGCCAGCTGGAATGATTGGAGCATCAAATTTCTTTGAACTTGCAGTAGCAGTGGCTATAGCATTGTTTGGTATTGATAGCCCAGTAGCACTAGCTACGATTGTTGGCGTATTAGTAGAAGTACCAGTAATGTTAATGCTTGTAAAATTTGCAAATAACACAAGAGGCTGGTTTCCTAAAGAAGAAAAACTAGAAAGTAGGTAGGAATATGGTAGATTTAAAAAAAGAGCTATCTTCACTTGAAGGAAAACCAAAAGTTGCCTTCGTTTGTAACCATAACTCTTGTAGAAGCCAAATGGCTGAAGCCCTAGGCAAAGCTTTCGGAGCAGATGTTTATGACAGCTACTCTGCTGGAACTATCATCAAAGACCACATTAATCCTGATGCTGTTAGGCTGATCAAAGATATCTACAAAATCGATATGGAAGAAACACAGTTCAACAAGACAATTTCAGAAATCCCTGAACCAGATATTCTTATCACAATGGGCTGAAATGTAAAAATTCCAGATATAGGTTATATCTACGAAGAAAACTGGCATCTAGATGATCCATCAGGAAAAAGCGATGAAGAATTTAAAAAGATCATCGATACAATTGAAGAAAACGTTTATAAGCTAAAGGCAAAATTAGCAAAATAAACGCTATTCTTAATAGTAAATATATGTTATATGAAAAATGCTGAGCAGAATCTAAAGCTCAGCATTTTTTGTTTTATAAATATCAATTTACCTTTAGTGTTAATAATACATAAACTGTATCACTACTAACACAACAACTGCTAAGGTAGTAATTACTCCATCAATAATCGCACTTTTTCTTTGACTAGGACATACTTTATTTAAAATTAAATGACCTAATTCAGTCCCCTCTAAGTTTTCTTCTATAACATAGTTACGTATAAAAGCAGCCCCTTTTTTATAAGCTAAAAACTGAGTAACTGGACCTAGAATAAGCATTAATGGATAAACTAGAAGCCATAGGCCCTCTATAGAACTTTGAAAGTAGCCTATACTTAAAAAAATTATTATAAGTAAGGTATCTGGAACACCTTCTATTACCCAAAGGGCTTTCCTTAGTTTCTGATCAAATAACCTATATGGAATTCTCTCTTCTTCCTTTAGCTCATACTCTAAATTCTTAATAGATCTCATAAAAACACCTATCCTTCTTACCCAAAGACCTCATCCATGACTATTCTCTTTACCCTAAGGTCTAGTGAAGAGTTCCTTTCATGGTCTATTTTATTTTCTATCATATTGTATAAAAGTCTCTTGTCACCAACTAAGGTCACCAACTCTTTACCTCTAGTTATTCCAGTATACAAAAGGTTTCTTGTGGCTAGCATTCTTGGTATTCCCATTAGAGGCATTACTACCGCCCTAAACTCACTTCCTTGACTTTTGTGAACTGTCAGCGCGTAAGCTAGCTCTAATTGCTCTATTTCTTCTCCCTCATAAGTTACATATTTTTCACCATCGAAAAGCACTGTTATGGTTCCAGATGCTTGATCATTATGGGTGACAAAGCCCATATCACCATTAAATACCCCTTGCCCTTCAATAATACCATTGTCTTTAGGCATTGCTAATTTGCTATTTGCAAAAACTCTGTATGTAATGTCGTAGTTATTTTTCATTTGAATAACCTTATCACCATTTCTAAAGACCTTTTCGCCAAATACAAAATCCCTTTCATCTTCATGTTTTGGATTCCAAATATCTTGGAGCTCTTTATTTAAGTTTTTGGTTCCAAGTTTTCCTTTTTTCATCGGTGTTAATATTTGGATATCTGTTGGCGGATCACAATTTGGAAGAAATGAAGGCAGTCTGTTTTTTGCAAGGTCGAGAACTGTAGCAAGGGCCGCTTCTTCCCTTTTCTCCATAAAGAAAAAATCTCCATCTTTTTTATTTTCAGTTACCATTTCTCCCTTATTTACAGCATGGGCTGATATTATAATTTGGCTTTCCTTTGCCTGCCTGAAAATTTCTTTTAATCTAACCTGCGGGAAACATTCTGAGTCTAATATGTCCTGTAAAATGCTCCCAACCCCTACTGGTGGTAATTGATCTGTATCCCCAACCATAATTACCCTAGTCCCCTTCTGTAAGGCCTTTGCCAAGCCCTCCATCAAAAATAGGTCAATCATAGAGGCCTCGTCAATAATTATGCAGTCCTCCTGAAGAGGATCCTCCTCATTCCGTGCAAAAGCCATTCCAAAACCGTCATCAATAGGCTGAAATTCTAATAGCCTATGAATAGTTAAGGCAGATTTCCCTGAAGACTCCGTCATCCGTTTTGCCGCCCTCCCTGTTGGTGCAGCAAGAGAGACAGTTTTTCCAGCCTGCTCTAAAACTTTAAGAATAGTATTTATAATTGTGGTTTTACCAGTACCTGGTCCTCCTGTAATAATAGTAATATTATTTGAAAGGGCTGCCAAAATCCCTTCTCTTTGTTCCTCTGATAACGTAATCCTTACTGATCTCTCAACCTGAGCTACTGCCTCTTCTATATCTATCCCTAAAGGCTTTTTTTGTGCCCTAAGTATTTCAACAAGCTTTCCTGAAATCTTTTGTTCTGCTTTGTAGTTTTCCCAAGGATAAACAAGTTCTAGCCCTCCAATCATATCAATTTTTATTGTGCCAAAAACAGCCATTTCATTTACAATTTCACGTACCCTGTCTCTGCTCACATCGATTGCATTACCAACTATATTAAGAAGATCCTCGCTAGGCAGGAAAGTATGTCCTTTTACCATCTCTTGCCTTAAACAAAATGTAATTGCAGCCTCAATACGATTACTTGAATCCTCTGGATAGCCAGTCATTCTTGCAATTTCTTCCGCCTTATTAAAACCTATTCCAAAAACATCCGAAACTAAGCTATATGGATTTTTTTTTACCTCTTCTACTGAATCGCTCCCATAAACGTTGTAAATTGCCATGATATACTTAGGTTCAACCCCTATTTCTTGAAGTTTAAGTGAAGTATGGGCATATTCAATATGCAAAATAAAGCTATCAAAAATCTCTTTAGCCTTTTTTTCGCCTATACCAGAAATTTCAGTAAGTCTCTCTGGAGATTCTTCAATAATTTCTAGGGTTTTATCTCCAAACCTAGATACAATTAACTTCGCAGTTTTAGGTCCCACACCTTTAATTGCTCCTGATGCAAGCAAGGCTTCAATGTCACTTTTAGTCTCTGGTATAGCCTCAACCCCTTTAATTATGTTAAACTGCTCTCCATACTTTTTGTCCATAACAAAATTTCCTTCAAGATTGTAAACTTTACCCTCTGAAGGAAAAGGAAGATCCCCCTTTGCCACAAACTCATACTCCTCAGTTTCGAAGCTACCTATAATAAAGGAGGTTCCATTTTTACTAAATATTATTCTATCTAATTTTGCTCTTATCTCTATTATTTCAGCCATTTTACCTTTCTCGTAGCCGCTATCAATGGGTTTTTACTAAATTTACGGGCTGTTTCAAGGAGGTATTCTCTCTTATTATTATCAGGCCTTCTATGTACTACATCTAATAACTGATTCAGAATTTGTCCAATTTTCTCGCCATCTGCAATTCCTTCATCAATTAAGTCTTGACCATTTATTGCTAAGTCTTCAATGTACACAGGTTCTTTTCTTACTTTTATATCATTTAGAATATAGTTTCTACTTTGGATTCTTATCTCAGAATAATCATATACAATTCGCTGTGCCTTAGATAAGTTATGAACATAGTTAAATCGCTCTTCGCCATATTCATTTAGCCAACCTTTGATTTCAATTCCGTTTCTCAAAAAGTGAATTTTATCAATTAGCTTTAATCCATCTACCAGATGCTGTTTTGTTTCATTATCGTAATTTAATAATTCTACTGCCTTTAGACCTTTCTTTTCTTCAAAGCAAAGATAAAAAAGCCCAAGCCGCCTTTCTAAGTTTTGCTGTGTTTCATCAATATTATCAGCTAAGGTTGAAAATAAATCTCTTTGCCTATTTGATAAGCCTTCTGCTACATCTCCAATAATAGCTGGCATAAGATCTGCCCCTGCAAGCATTCTAAGCCCTCTACCTGCATTTGAAGATACAATTATATCTTCAAACTCTTCTCTTATTCTATCTTTACTTATAGCCTTTAGGCCATCTGCATTTTGTATAATTGCTTCGTAATCAGCCTTTGATAAGTCAAACCCATGTTGCGCTGCAAGTCTTACTGCCCTAAGCATTCTAGTAGGATCCTCTTTGTACCTTATCATTGGGTCTCCAATAGACCTTATGATTTTCTTCTTTATATCTTCACGCCCTTTGTATGGATCAATAACAGTCTTAGATGGGCAGTCAGCAATTGCATTAATGGTAAAATCCCGACGAGCAAGGTCTTCTTCTATATTTGAAACAAATTCAACTTTAGCTGGCCTTCCTTTTTCATCATACTCTTCTTCTACCCTCATTGCGGCAACATCAATTACAAGGCCTTCTCCATCATCATCAGTTAAATCTATCCTAACAATACGGTATTTTTCACTTATTACTTTTGCTGTAGGCAAAAGTTCTTTCATTTCTTCTAAGGTAGCATCTGTGGTTAAATCCCAGTCATATGGAGTCGCTCCTAAAAGTGAATCCCTAACACAACCTCCTACTGCATAAATTGATTTAGAAGCACTTTCAAATTTTTTGAATATGACATTTACCTCTTTTGGTAGCTTAATCATTTTGTACCTCTCCACTCTCCGGTTTATAAATTTTTCTATTTTCTAAAACCCATATTCTATCAGAAAAATCTCCAGGCTCAGTTTTTGCTAATGCTGAAAACATATCATACATTCTTGCATCCATAATATCAAGGTAATGAAGTATCTCTGCTTCTGGGAATAAAGGCTTTCTTGGACTTCCGAACTCTGGTTCATAGTGATGAGATAATATCATATGCTCAATCATTATCTTCTTTTCATATGGAAAGTCTAAAGCATCCATCTCTTTTTCTAAAAGTTTTATGCCTTGAATAATATGTCCGAGCATTTGACCTTCAAAAGAATATCCATCAGCTATCCCAAGCTCATTTGATTCTATTTCAGTTAGCTTTTCTAGATCATGCAAAAACACACCTGTTATCAAAAGATCTCTATCTAAATCTTTATATACATCACAAAGTTTATCTCCCGCTATAGACATTGTTTTCATGTGATAAAGCAGACCCCCAAGTTCAGCATGGTGGTTCTTTGCTGCAGCCGGATAAAATAATAACTTTTCTTTTCTTTCTATATAAAGCTTGGTACAAAGTGCCTTTAACTTATCATCCTCAAACTGCCCTATTCTATCTATTATATATTCAAACATTTCCTTTGGATCTTCAGGAGAAGCCTTAATATAGTCTCTTAATTCAATCTGATCTTCAGAAGTACTATTGCGAAGTCTCGTAATTCTAACTTGCTTCATCCCATTCCACTCTGTGACCTGTGCCTTTATTTTAACTATATCACCAGCCTTCAGCTTTGCAAATGTTTCAGCTTCCTTATCATCAACATCCCATTTTTTCCCCGAAACCTCACCTGTTTTATCTCCTAAAGTAACGTCTAAATACTGTTTCTTATTAGAACCGATTTTTAAACTCACCGCTTTAATCATAAAATAGTCAACCACTTCATTTTCATTTTGAAATTGACCTATGTAAAATTCCTTCATAGTTTTCCTACACTTTCTTGTATTCTTCACCAAACAATTTGTTCATAATTAATCTATATTATATACTATTTAATTGGGTTAGTATATAATTTATATTTAAACCAGAAGAAAAAAGTCCAACCGATTATCGATTGGACTTTTCAATATGGAGGCGACACCCAGATTTGAACTGGGGCATAGAGGTTTTGCAGACCTCGGCCTTACCGCTTGGCTATGTCGCCATATTTAATTTTGTAATTTTAATATTTATGGGGTGGATGATGGGATTCGAACCCACGCATGACGGAACCACAAACCGCTGTCTTAACCACTTGACTACACCCACCATGTAAAATATAAAAATTGGCGATCCGGAACGGGCTCGAACCGTCGACCTCCAGCGTGACAGGCT
>CAYJFM010000006.1:0-62803 GCA_964369805.1 uncultured Oscillospiraceae bacterium | reverse complement strand
GGCAGAGAGAGTCCCTGTTTCTGTAGAGCAAGCAGAGGATATTACAAGTAAATATGGTGAAGATATTTCTTCTGATCTTCCAACAAAATTGAATGTTACTTACCAAGATGGAGGAACGGTCTCTGAAGAGGTTACGTGGGATACGGATGATTTTGATCCTAAGGTTTCAGGAACTCAAGTAATTAAAGGGATATCAAAAGGATTAGCAACAAGTATGAATATTCATGTATCAAAAGCAACATTCACTAGTGTAGAAGGCTATACGGATAAAATGGAAGTTACTTGGGGTATTGACTTTGATAAGCTAAATTTAGATGAAAATGTCACAGTAGCATTTGATGAAAACACAACGACTATGGCAAAGGATGACTTGAATGTGACTTGGTATAAGTCGCCTGTGAATACATATTCACCATTTAAGCCAGGGACATATACAATGTATGGAGTAGTGCAAACCAAAGAACATTATATCAATGGAATGGATCCCAAGATATTGACGAAAGAAGTTACAGTTAAAGATGAGATGGAACAGGAATACAGGGTGACATTTGATAATAACGGCGGAGATGGTGAAGTTGAACCTAAGGAGGCTGGAACCAAGTATCATGTACTAAAAGGAAGCACTGAATTAACAGATGGTTTGCCAACAGCTACAAGAAATGATTATCACTTTTTAGGATGGTATGATGCGGTAGAAGGTGGAAACAAAATTTCAGAATATACACTATTCACGGAAAATACTACAGTATATGCAAGATGGATTCCTATATCTGACATTAGTTTCTTCTCTACAGGTGGTGAAATAATAGAGAAGAATCAAAGTACTAGTGTAGAAAAGGAACCTGCAGAACGTAAAGAGATAAAACCAGACTTGGTATTACAAACAGAAACAGGAAAACTACCATATATACCAACTGCACAGAAAGCACATAAAGATTTGCGAGGCTGGTATAATCAACAAGGCAAAGCAACAGAAGAAACTGTATTCACAGCAGATTCTATGCTAGTAGCTTTGTGGAATTCAAGTGTATATACAATTTCTTTTGATAGCAATGGTGGAACAGTGGAGCCAAAACAAAAAGAAACAATTGCATATCAATTGGATTCTCTCCCAATTCCAACAAGAGAAAATCATATTTTCCAAGGGTGGTACTTAGGTGATGAGCGTGTAGACATTTCAAAAGAATATCTAGAGAATACTACATTAACTGCTAAGTGGAAATATACACCAGTAGCATCATATGAGCCTGGAGGGGAAGGAGTGCAACCACTCCCTACACCGGCACCTGATACAACAACTAGTGATACGCCAGAAACGGGAGACTATAGTAAGACTCTGTGGTTTGTGATTGCTATGTTAGTGAGCGCTTTGGGCATTGGCATTTTGTTAAGAAAACTGCGTTATAAAAAGTCGTAGAGGATAGAATAATGACCATTGATAACTCAATGGTCATTATTTTTATAAGGTAGATATTTAATAATTATAGCAGAAAAATAAAAGTAAATAGAAAATACACTAGGACATTGCCATACCTGGATTATAATCAGGCACTCCTGAAAAAATAGATACTATGCAAAAAATTGACAGAAGGATAGATAACTGTTATAATTCAAACGGAAAATTAATACTATGCGAATATATTTGCTTTGCAATACTGGCAGTAAAGTGTTTGTGTAGTTTAGTTATGAATAAACAAGCAGGGGTGCCAAAAGTATTTGGCTGAGATTGGTGATGAGAAGCTGCACCTAACCCTTTTAACCTGTTGGATAATGCCATTGTAGGGAGTCTTAGCAATTACTGCTATTTTAAGCCATACGATGATCGTATGGTTTTTCTTGTTTTATGTAGAATATTTTTAGGAGGAATATATGAAAATATCAGTAGCAATTCAAATTTTGCCTAACATGGGCACAACAGAAGAGGTAGTTCGTGTGGTAGATGAAGTTATCGCATATATTGACGGCACGGGACTTAATTACTACGTAGGCCCTTTTGAGACTACCGTTGAAGGAGAAGATTTTAATGAGGTGATGGATGTCATAAAAAGAAGCTGTGAAGTTGCAGTGGATGCTGGAAGTGATAAGGTTTCAGCTTATGTGAAAATTTCATATTCACCAAAGGAAGGGATTTTGAGTATTGATGAAAAAGTCACAAAGCATCATAAAAAATAGTCCTGCGATTATTGCGATTTTAGCTCTTTTGATACTGTGGCAAGCCCTTTGCACATTGGAGATTGTTCCCGCTTTTATGATACCATCACCTATTGATGTATTTGCTGCACTGTACTCTGAAATGCCTATTTTATTGGAGCATGCAAAAATCACATTAACAGAGGCCTTCTGGGGGCTTATGCTAGGAGTAAGTATTGCATTTATAATTGCAACAACAATGGAAAGATTCCAAATCATTCATAGAGCACTTTATCCGATTGTAATAATAACGCAAACAGTTCCTACTGTTGCAATTGCACCACTTTTAGTTTTGTGGATGGGTTTTGATATGGCACCAAAGATTGCGTTAGTTGCTTTGACAACATTTTTCCCGGTTACAATTGGTCTCTTAGACGGATATGCATCTACAGATAAGCAAGAAACTGAGCTATTGAAATCCATGGGAGCAAATAGAAGACAAATTTACTTTAATTTGAAACTTCCGTCTGCGGCTAGCCATTTTTTTTCGGGGCTTCGGATTTCAGCTTCCTATGCAGTAGTAGGGGCAGTTGTTAGTGAATGGCTAGGAGGGCTTGAAGGCCTTGGTGTTTATATGACACGTGTAAGGCAGGCATATGCTTTTGATAAAATGTTTGCAGTGATTGTTTTTATTACGATTACTAGTTTATTGTTGATGATAGGGGTTATGTTGCTTAGAAAAGTTTGCATGCCTTGGGAAAAATTTGAAAAGGTAAAGAAGAATGGATAAGTTTAAAAAGATAATAGCTTTAGTTGGATGCCTTGTAATTGTTATGAGTGCGACAGCTTGTGGAAGTGAAAGTACAAGTGGCGAGGGAGATGAACTTTCTGAAATAACTTTTGCTTTGGACTGGACACCTAATACAAATCATACAGGGATTTTTGTTGCAGATGAATTAGGATACTTTGAAGAAGCTGGTTTGAAGGTCAATATTGTGCAGCCACCAGAAAGTGGTTCAACTGCATTGGTAGCAGCAGGGAAGGCGGAATTTGGAGTATCAGCACAAGATACGATGGTAAATGCTTTAACAAGTGATGAAGCAGTAGATATTGTTGCAGTTGCAACACTGTTACAGCATAATACAAGCGGGATCATCTCAAGAGAAGGCGATGGGATAGATAAGGCAGCTGGACTTGAAGGGAAAACCTACTCTACCTGGGATATACCTGTTGAACTTGCAACAATCGAATACTGTATGGAACAAGATGGTGCGGATTTTTCGCAGGTGGATTTAATACCTAATACAATTGTTGATGAACCAGGTGCATTAGAAGCTAAGCAAACAGATGCAATTTGGGTATTTTATGCTTGGGGCGGAATTTTGGCAGAAACACGAGAGTTTCCAGTTGATTTTTTCTACTTTAAAGACTATGGGGAAGAACTTGACTTTTACACACCTGTCATCGTTTCGACTAATGCCTATTTAGAGGAAAATCCTGAAGAAGCGAAGGCATTTTTGACAGCGTGTGCAAAAGGATACGAATATGCCATTGAAAATCCAGAGCAGGCAGCTGAAATTCTAGTTGAAGGAGATGATACAGGGGCACTTAATGATTCTCTTGACTTTGTAACAGCAAGTCAAATTTGGATTGGTAATGAGTATAAGGCGGAAGAAGAAAGATGGGGATATATTGACCCAGCAAGATGGGATGGTTTTTATACATGGCTCTATGAAGAAGGGTTGATTGAAAAACCAATTGAAGAGGGCGTTGGATTTACAAACGTTTATTTACCATGAAGCAACTAGTGCTAAAAGCAGAGAATATTTCAAAATCATATGATGGAATTGAAATTATATCAGATATTAATTTGGAAATATATGAAGAAGAGTTAGTTTGTATTTTAGGAGCATCCGGTGTTGGAAAAACAACCTTATTTAATATACTTTCAGGCCTTTTAGAACCAGATAGTGGAGATGTGTGGTTGGAAGGTAAGAACATCACTGGTAAACCAGGCAAAATAAGCTACATGCTGCAAAAGGACTTACTGTTTGCGCATAAAACAGTAATTGATAATGTTTCATTATCTTTACGTATTGGAGGGATGTCTAAAAAAGAGGCTAGAGCAAAAGCCAAACCCTATTTTGAAAGATTTGGAATAGAAGGTATGGAGTCTAAGTATCCCTCTCAGCTTTCTGGTGGGATGAGGCAGAGGGCAGCACTACTTAGAACCTACCTAGGCTATAAAGGAGTATCCCTTTTAGATGAACCTTTTTCAGCCTTAGATGCTTTAACGAAAAGAAATATGCACCAATGGTACCAAGGCGTAATGGAAGAGTTGCAGCTAGTCACCTTATTTATAACCCATGACATTGACGAGGCAATTTTATTGAGTGATCGAATATATATTTTATCAGGTAAACCAGGACGAATTCTAAACGAGATAAAGATATCCCATAACAAGCCAAGAACTACTGACTTTATGACTTCTGAAGAATTTTTAGAATATAAAAAAGAAATTTTGAAACTGCTAGATATTTAAAGGCATACGACAAGCAAAATTCAGCCAAAATAATTACAATAATCATCCATAATTAGCAATGATATGGTATAATAAAGTGTGTAAATATAATTTATATAGGTTTACTTGATGGTTTTGGCAGGGGAAAAGTATGTTTAATTTATTAAAAAAAATCAATATAAAATCGGTATTAGTAATATTGATATCACTTACTTTAACGATTACAATGATAACAATCTTTGACGAAAAAGTAGGGGAAATTGTTGCTGATACTGCTATTAGCGAAATGAAAGACTCGGCATATGGGCAAGCTTTGGCATTTAATCGTGAACTACAAAACGAGAGAATTGTTACAGAACATATTGCAAGTACAGTTTCAACAATAGGCTATAATGAGAAAATGATATCTGAATATTTGGAAAATGTTTCAGAAGAGTTTGAGTCTGAAACAGTTATTGTAGTTGATAACAAAGGTGTAGGGATTACGTCCAATGGTGAGCTTGTTGACGTAAAAGGCAGCCTTTACTTTGAAGAGGCTTTTGCAGGAAATATAGTTACTACGGATAACTACATTTCGCCATATACAGGTAAAGATGTAATTGCTGTAGCGGCTCCAATATATTTTGATGGTGCCCTAGACGGTGTAGTTGCTATGGAATATGGCTTAGAGTATTTTGGCTCGATTCTTGGAACTGAGGGAGAAAAAGGCGGATATTCGGCTATATTAGATGAAGATGGTGAGATAATAATTTCATCTTCAATAGACGCTCAAGAATTACAGCATATGGGAGCAGCTATTTTTGAAAATGGAGATAGTAGAGAAGACTATGAAGAAGTTTTGGCTAGTGGTCAAGATGGAAGTTTTATATTTTCTTTATTTGGAGAAAAGAAGTTTGCTGAAATTAGAGCTTTGGATGAAAACAATTGGTATCTAGTGGTAATGACGCCAGAGAGTATTATTACTGAAACTACAGGTGACATTTCAGTTTACATGACAATTGTTAGTGTTACAATAGTTATATTATTTCTTGGCTTTATAGTATTCATACTAAGGTCGAAGAGCAAGCACCTAAAGGAGGTTGAAAGAATTGCTTACTATGATGAGTTAACAGGACTTCCTAATTTGGTAAAATTCAAACAAGAGATTAAAGAAATAATGCTAAACAACCCAGAGGTGGAGTTTGTTATTGCGAAATTTGACATTGTTAATTTTAAAGCTATCAATGAGTTATATGACTATGAAACTGGAAATGAAGTTATTAAAGTAGTTGCAAAAGTTGGAGAAAGTGTTACTTCGGAGTATTTTGTTCAAAGTAGAATTGGTGCTGATGAATTCTTGATATTTGGAGATATAGATCTGATTGGAAAACTTGAAACAACAAGTGAGGGATATGAAGCACAGTTTAAAGAACAAATTCCATTTATGAAAAATCATATTTTCTCATTTAGATATGGACGATACTTCATTGAAAAAGGAGAGTTAGAGGCTGATAGCATTGTGAGTAAGGTTACAATGGCTCATAATTTTGCAAAGGAACATAGAGAATGCAAGTTATGGGATTATGATAATAGCTTTAAGGAAAGGGCAATTAGGGCTGCAGAAATTTCCAATAAAATGGAGAGAGCTTTAGAAGAAGAGCAATTTAAAGTGTTTTTACAACCGAAGTACAGTATAGCTAATCAGAAAATAAATGGGGCAGAAGCCCTTGTTAGATGGATTGAACCTGATGGAAATATGATTTTCCCTGATCAATTTTTGCCACTATTTGAAAGCAATGGATACATTACTACTCTTGATAAATATATGTTTAATAAAGCCTGCCTAATAATTAATGAATGGATTTCTAAAGGACTAAAACCAGTTGTAATTTCTGTTAATATGTCAAGGCTTAATATGAGAAACCCAAACCTGATTGAAGAATTAGAGCAAATAGCTGAAAAAAACAAAACTCCAAAAGAATTCTTAGAAATTGAGCTAACAGAAAACGCTTTTACTGAAACTAGTGAGGATATTGAACACTTCTTAGACGATGTGCATAATGCAGGATTTGCAATTTCAATTGATGACTTTGGTGCAGGTCACTCATCTTTAGGGATGCTAAAAAACTATAATGTTGATACACTTAAACTTGATAGAAGCTTTTTTGTTAATAGCAAAGAAGAAAAAAAGGGAAATGTAGTTATTGAGGGCATTATATCTCTAGCGAAAGGACTTGGGATGAAAACTGTTGCAGAAGGAATTGAAGAGCAGGAGCAAGTGGATTTCCTGAATGAAATTGGCTGTGAATCAGTACAAGGATACGTATATGCAAGGCCTATGCCATATGAAGAACTGGAAGCTTATTTAGAAAAAGAAGTGTTAATGTAATATTCTTTTGAAAAATTATAATTTAATAAGCTATAAACATTGAAATATACATAAAATTATGGTAGACTAAAGAGTAATTAAAAAATCTTGAAAGCGAGATGCATTGCATCTTGCTTTTTTATTTGAATAAAGAAGTAGGACCTAAGTAAATAATTAGTCTAAATTAAAGTAAAGAAGATAAGGAGAAACATGTCAACAAAATTTGCAGAGTTATCAATACAAGAGGATATGATGAAAGCTATTGAAGAAATTGGCTACACAGAGGCAACGCCAGTTCAAGCAGAAACTATTCCATTAACAAGAACGGGAGCAGATATTCTTGCCCAGTCAAGAACTGGTACAGGAAAGACTATGGCTTTTGCTATACCAGCAGCAGAAAGAATAGAGGCAGGAGAAAAAAGTATACAGGTAATAGTATTGTCTCCAACTAGAGAGCTAGCTCAGCAATGTGGTGAAGAGATTAGAAAACTAACAAAATACATGCCACACATTGAAACTGCGGATATTTTTGGAGGCGCAGATTATAGCCGCCAGTTTAAAATGCTAAAAAAAGCTAATATTATTATTGGTACACCTGGAAGGGTTATGGACCATATGAAGAGAGGGACTCTTCAGTTAAACAAACTAAAAATGATTATATTAGACGAAGCAGATGAAATGCTGAATATGGGATTTAAAGAGGATATAGAAACAATTCTTAAGGGAGTTCCAGAAGAGAGACAGACTGTTCTTTTTTCTGCAACAATTCCAAAGGGAATTAAAGATATTGCAAAGCAGTTCCAAAAGAACCCTAAGCAAATTAACCTAGTAAAAGACCAGGCGACATTGACAGCTATAGAGCAACTTTATGTAGATGTACCAAAAGGCCTTAAGCATTCAGCGATGAAACTATTAATGCGTTATCACAACCCTAAGAGAGCAATTGTATTTACCAATACCAAAAGTATGGTAGATGAACTTACAGAGGAACTTTGCGGCGCGGGATTGTTGGCTCAAGGGATTCATGGAGATATGAAGCAGTCACAAAGGTCGAATGTAATGGCTAGCTTCAAAAAAGGAAAGACCGAGATTCTTGTTGCCACAGATGTTGCAGCGAGGGGGATTGATGTAAATGATATTGAGTTTGTGTTTAACTATGATATTCCAAGGATGACAGAGTACTATGTACATAGAATAGGGCGAACAGGAAGAGCTGGGAAAACGGGTACAGCAATTACTCTTTGTTGTGGAAATAATCAAATAGGCGCAATCCGAATGCTTGCAAAAAGAACTCAAAGTGTGGTGACTGAATCTCAAATACCAACAGTCGCTATGATAAAAGATAAAGAAAAAGAAAAAAGCCTCGGTGGAGTTCAAAGAGAGCTTTCAAAAGGTGTTAATCCTAAGCATCAAGAGTCAGTTCAAAAACTGATAGAGTTTGGATATAGTGCAGAAGATGTAGCGGCAGCTCTAATGGGAATTGCCTTTGATTACAATACTAACGGCCTACATGACTTACCTCCTACAAAGCAAAAAGGCAAAAGAGATAGGGACGGAAGAGAAGACAGAGATAATAGACGAGATAGAGATAGTAGGCGTGACAGAGATGGTGGAGAGAAAAAGCCACGAGAAGAACGTAAAAAGCTCACTACAAATATAGTTGTAAACATAGGTGCTTCTTCGAAATGCAGAGCTGATCATATTATTGGTTCAGTAACAGAAAACACAGGGCTATCATCTAAACAAATTGGTAAAATTGAAATTGATGATGATCATTCAACTATTGAAGTTCCAACAGAATTAGCAAATGACATAATTTTCCAAATGAAGAAAAAGAAGATTTGTGGGAAAAAAGTAACTATGATGGAAGCTCCTGAAGAAAAAAGAAAGCAGCCAGGTCACAAACCTCGCCATAAACATCACGAAGCTCAAGCATATAGGCCTAGAACAAGTGGGAAGAAAAAGAAAAACAGTAATGGAAGTGGAAATATAAAAAACAGAAGAAGCGATAAGAAAAGATAATGAAAAAAGGCTCTATGCGAGCCTAATACTTACTTCACCAGATGATATTATTTCGGTAGAACCATCTTCATATTGAACAACAATACCGCCGGTAGTGGAGATATCCACTGCGGTGGCTATTTTTTTTGTGTTAAGTATAGTTATTTTTTTTCCAAGAATCATTGATTTGGATTTGTATTCATTAAGCATATCTTCCTGTAGTCTTGATGGAGTTACCATATTAAAACTCACCATACTTTCAAGAAGATCATTAACAGCCAAAATTATTCTTGCTGCAAGTTCGTTTCTAGAAAAGATTTCGGTACTGAGAGATCCAGGGTTATTACCAGCTTTATCTGTAAATTCTTTAGTAAAGCAATTTACACCAATACCTATTATAATATGGTCTATTTCCCCTGTTTCGAAATTTGTTACACCTTCAGTTAGAATACCTGTTATTTTTTTGTCTTGAATATATATATCATTGACCCATTTGATGGAAGTTTCAGCTTTTGTCATATCTTTGAAAACACGGGTAAGCATTACAGAAACCATTGTAGTTACTAAAGTTGCACTCTCTATATTGAAAGTAGGAGTAACTATAAGTGAAATGTACAGACCAGTATCTTTTGGAGACTCAAAATCTCTTCCAAGCCTTCCTCTGCCGTTAGTTTGTTCATTCGCAATTACAGCGGCTTTTAAGCCGAAATTATTTTTAGGGAAAACACCTGTGTTTGATAGTGAATCGTTAGAAAGCAAACGAATGGCTTCCTTATTAGTGGAATCTATGGTTTCAAAAACTAAAACACTTTCTCCATTAGGTTGAGCTTGGGAAAGGTGGTTTAAAGAGTTTAGTATTCCCTCTTTAGAAAGGTAATTGTTTTTTTTAGACAGCGAATATCCTACTTTAGAGGAGGCATTAATATTGCATCCACTTTTTCTGAGGCTATCAATGGCCTTCCAGATAGCAGCTCTTGATACTCCTAATGATTGAGCTAGCATTTCTCCTGATACAGGCTCACCCTTTGACTCTTCTAAAACTTTTAAAACTTTATCTTTTAAAGTTACTCGCATAATTTTACATCCTATTTATTTACTTTACCTCGCCTTTAGTTACTTTAGCATTATTTCTGACTGACAAAAAGGGTTTGATTTTCTTGCTAATACCCAAGGCCAGAGCTATTTTTACTAAGTCAGGAATTACAAACGGAAAAACTGTTAGGCTAAGTGCTGCTACAACTGATATGGTTTCATTTGTTTGTGTATAGACAAGTATAAACCAAATCGTGCCTAAAGTATAGCATAATAATAAGCCAACGATAGAGCTTACTATGGTAAATAATGTTTTATCTCCCCATAATTTAAAACTAATTCCAATTGCTAAGCAAGAAATGATATATCCAAATAGATACCCACCTGTTGGCCCAATTAAAACTCCAAGGCCTCCTGAAAAACCAGAGAACACTGGTAAACCAATCGCTCCAAGAAATAAATATATTATTAGTGAGTAAGCAGATAGTCTCCCCCCAAGTATGAAGGCAGCTAAGAAAATTGCAAAAGTTTGCATTGTGAAAGGTACAGGTCCTATGGGAACGGTTATCCACGCGCTAATTGCAAAAATAATTGAAAACATAGGTATTAGTGTTAGTTCTTTTGTAGTTAAATTTTTCATAAGTTCTTATTCTCTCCTTATTTCTCTCTGTTGACGTACAATCATATTGGTACGTAGTAAGCTGAAAAGCTATTGTTTACCAATCACTACGAATAAGTTAACATAAAAAGAGTTCATTGTAAACAATTAACTATTAAAAAGTTTACGATATATTGTATACAGAGTTAGAGAATAATCTCTGCTAGTTAGTGCAATGAGGTACAAAGGCTTGCTATAGCTAGTATTGACTAAAAACATGCTATGGTTTATAATTATTCTATTGATTTAAAGCAACTATAATGAGCAAAGAAGGAAAAAAGGAAAATATGAGTGGGTATAATAAAAAAAACTGGATAGGTTATTACGGGAGAATAGTTTCACAATTAAGATTCAAAAGATTTAATGAAGTTTTAAAAAATGCTCACGATAGATCTGGAAAGAGTAAAGTGAGTATATTTTTTGATATGGTTAACTGCTTTATAAAGTACAAAGCAGGGTATCAAGATTATGTAATATTTGAACTTTGGGATGTACCAAAGGAAAAAAGGGGCACATATCTTACTAGGTTTAAAAGTAAAAAATTTGTTACTTTTATGAATGATGATAGCTTTACTTACCTATTTGATGATAAGAGTGCTTTTAATATAAAATTTAAAGACTATATTGGAAGAGAGTTTATAGATTTAGAGAAAGCCTCTGTCGAAGAAGTAGAAACATATTTTAATAGCAGAGCGAAGTCATTCGCGAAAATAAAAGATGCATCAGGTGGAGCTGGTTGTGCTCTGATTCTACATAGTGATTACAAAGACAGTAAAGAGTATTCAGAGTACTTATTAAAAAATAATTATACGACTATTGAGGATGTTATTGAAAATCATCCAGAAGTTGGAAAACTTCACCCTTCATCAATTAATACTTTGCGTACGATTACTTTCCTTGATGCTAAGGGGGAAGCTCATGTAGTCTTTGCAGTATTTAAAATGGGAAGAGATGGTAGAGTAGTTGATAATTACGGACTTCATGGACCTGTTGATCTTGAAACAGGGAAATTTATTTACCCTGCTCACTCAGGGGATACTAAAGCAGGGCAACATTATACAAAACATCCTAATACAGGATACGAGATTATTGGATTTGAGATACCTTATTTCCAAGAACTAAAGGAACTTGCAAAGCAAGCAGCCAAAGTTGTTCCAGAAGTAAGATATGTAGGCTGGGATATTGCAATTACGCCTACAGGCCCGGTTATAATTGAAGGGAATAATTATTGTGCTCACGACTTTTGGCAGTTGCCAGGACAAAGGGAAGATGAAATTGGTATTATTCCAGTTATTAATGAGTTGATTCCAGAAATGAAATGGTAGCCTAAGTAAAAAAGGTCGGGAAAAATTATGAAAAAAATTAGATATTATATAGCTCTATGGTTGTCCAAATTAATTATAATTTTACTAAAAGTGACAAAACATAAGGGGACAAATTTTCCAGGGGTGATTGCACTTAAAATAGCCCCTGATTTTTTGCATTACATTGGAAAACCAAAGCAAAATATTGGTGTGACAGGAACAAATGGAAAGACTACTGTTGCAAATTTAGTAATCAGTATGTTTGACAAAAATGGCGTTGAGGTCACTCATAACAGTTATGGATCAAATATACAATCAGGGATTATTACAAGCCTGATTAATAATTCAAATATCTTAGGAAAAAGTAAGAATAAAATAGGTGTGTTTGAAATTGATGAAAGATCAGCACTAAGAATATTACCTCATATTGATTTAGAATATTTGATTGTAACTAACTTGACTAGAGACTCAATAATGAGAAATGCACACCCTGCATATATTAGCTCTATTCTGTCAAAAGGTATTCAGCCCAATACAAAACTCATAATAAACTGTGATGACATGATTTCTGTGTCCTTAGCTCCTGACAATGATAGAGTTTATTATGGTATTGGCAAAATAGATGGTGATCTGACTGAAAGTATCAACTTAATCAATGACCTCCAAATTTGTCCAAAATGTAAAAATAAACTAAATTATGAATATGTTAGGTATCATCACATTGGCAAGGTGATTTGTCATAACTGCGATTTTAAATCGCCTGAAGCTGATTATTTTTGTAGTAAGGTTGATTTTGAAAATAAGCTAATTGAAATTGAATCAAAGCTAGAAACGCATACATTCCCGTTAATCAATGATAGTATCTTTAACATTTATAATGAGGTTGCGTTAATTGCTTTGTTTAGAGAACTTGCGTATGATGTAGAAACTCTTTGCTCGGACTTAAGGTCAATAAATATAATTGGCACTAGATATAATGTCACTAAAGTTGGAAAACATAATGTAATTAGCCAAATGGCAAAAGATAAGAATGCTTATGCATGCTCAAGAGTATTTGATGATATTGCGAAAAAAAGTGGTGATAAAGAAATTATATTGGCAATGAATTGCCTAAGTGACGAAAAGCACTGGTCTGAAAACGTTTGTTGGCTTTATGATTGCGATTTTGAGCTGTTAAACTGTGAAAGCATAAAAAATATAATTATCACAGGGGCTAGAGGCAAAGATTATTATTTAAGAGCTCTCCTTGCTGGAATTGACAAATCAAGAATTGAATATTTGCCTGAAAATCAATTGCATATTGGTTTGAAATTGAAAAACTGTGAAGATATTTACATTCTTTATGGAACCGACTCAATAGAGCGAAGCTTAAAAATAAAGGAAAATGTGATGAAAGAGATTGCTAATAGAAATGGAAGCTTGTAGAAAGGGAAGATAAAAGATGAAAAAAATAGAAATCCTATTTCCAGAAGTAACCAATTTGTATGGGGATTTGGAAAATATAAAGTATTTAAAAGAGTCCCAAGAGAGTAGCATTGAGATTATTGAAACGAGCCTAAACCAAGAACCATTGTTTGTGAGAGAATGCCCAGATTTAATTTTTATGGGCACTATGACAGAAGAAGCTCAGGAACTAGTCATCAATAGGCTGGAAAAATATAAAGAGAGATTAATTGAATTGATTGATTCAGGGGTGTTATTTTTAATTACAGGTAATGCAGTAGAAATATTTGGAGAGTCAATCATTGATATAAGTTCTATCGACCTAAATGTGTGTAAAGAAAAAAATATAAAAGGGCTAAATATATTTAATTTTAGGACTGAAAAAAATATGCTTGAAAGATATAACTCTCTTTACATAGGTAAGTTTGAAAAGTTCAATCAAAATATTGAGATAGTAGGTTATAAAAGTGTATTCAGCTTTAGTTTTGCTGAGAGCAGGCCAAATTACGAACCTTTAATTGTAACAGAAAGAGGAATCGGCATTAACAAAGAAACTAAAGAAGAAGGAGTATGTAAGAATAATTTTATGGCCACATATATTACAGGTCCGCTTCTAATATTAAATCCGTATTTTGCAAAGTTCATTTTGTCAAAAATGGGATTAGAGGACTGCTCTTTAATGTATGAAAAAGAAGCAATTGATGCATATGAAAGTAGACTAATTGAATATAAGGAACCAGAGAGAGGATTTGTTTATTAGACTCTGAGTGGTATAAATATTATTTTGTTATGTAATTATTATAGTAATTTTGACTATCAAAGAAAAATAATTAAAAAAAATTACAAATAGTGCAATAAAATAGAAGAGTTATGCATTATATAAGTAGGAGGATAAAATATGGGAATATTATCAATGGACGTAATACTAGCTGCAAGTAATCTAGTAAGTACTAATGATAAAGAAAATAAGCTAGATGTTGTGACTGATGCCATGATTTTGAAAATTTCTGAAGGGGACATGGTTGCTTTTGAACAATTTTATAGAGCCACAGATTCTGCTATTTATGGATATGTTCTTTCTTTTGTGAAAGAACATCATGAAGCTAAGGATTTAATGCAAGAAACTTACATAAAGGTTAGAAATGGTGCGAAAAACTATAAGCCAAGCGGAAAACCTATGGCTTGGGTATTTACTATTGCAAGAAATTTAGCAATGATGAAATTAAGAAAAGCAGGGAGAGAAACTACTACAGATGAAATTGAGATACAAGCTGGTAGTGAAACTTTTGAAGATGCATATATTGAAAGTGAAACCCTAAGGGCAGCCCTAAATATACTAGATGCAGAAAGTAGACAGATAGTGATATTGTACTGTGTAACGGGACTAAAACATAAAGAAATAGCGGAGCATTTGAATATGAACCAGTCTACAGTTATATCAAAGTACAATAGATCGCTTAAAAAGCTGAGTGAGCATTTAAAGGAGATAGAATAATGGAAAAATTCAATATAGAAAAAAACATTAAAAATGCTGTTGAAAGCTCGACACCAGATATTTTTGATCAAATTATAAATGATCCTGCCTTTGGTAAAGAAGAGCCTAAGCTTACAGTAATGGAAGAGAAAAATAAGAATGTACCAGTAATTTCAAGAAATAGAAGAAAGAAGTTTATGATACCTACAATTGTAGCTGCGGCTGCGGTTATGATAGTCGCTGGATCAACTTATATAAATTCAAATGCTGCAGAAACAATTATTTCTGTTGATGTTAATCCAAGCATGGAAATAGAGTTAAATAAGAATGACGAAGTAGTATCAGTAGAACCCAAGAATGCAGATGCGGAGGCTGTAATTGAAGGATTAACTCTTAAAGGTGAAGACGTAGATGATGCAATGGAACAAGTAATTAGATCCATGGTTGATAAGAAATATATCACGGAGCAAAGAGCTACTATGTTATTCTCAGTAATAAATGATGATGCGGCAAAGGTTAAGCTAATTGAAGAAGGGCTTAATGCGGATGTGAATAAAATCCTAAGCGAGTATAATATAATAGGATCAGTTTATTTCCAAAGTGTGACCATGGAGGAAGCGGAGGCAATTGTAAAAAAGGCTGAAGAAAACAATGTATCTTTTGGCAAGATGTTAATGGTAGATAAAATTTTGGAGCTTTCTAATAAGTATTCGGAGGCTCAGTTAGTAGCTATGACTATGGATGAGTTGGAGGAGCTACTGGAAGACCTAGGTATTGATGCAGAAGATTTCTTTGGAGATTTAATTGATGATGATAAAGATGATGCTGACGATAAAGATGACGCCGACGATAGAGATGACGCTGATGAAGATGGTGCTGACGATAGAGATGACGCTGATGACAAAGATGATGACAGTGATGGTGACAATGATGAAGCTTATAATAATGATAATGGAAGTGACAGTGATGATCTAGACGATGATGGGGATGATGACTCAAATGACGACATAGACTATGATAGCAATGATGATGTAGATGAGGGAAATGAAGATGACGGAGATGAGGATTAAGATTAAGTAAAAAGTAAATGCTGAGCAAAATTCATGCTTGGCATTTTTTATATATAAGATAACACTTTACATTAACACTTTAACGTGGTAAACTAATACCGTAATAAATATGAATAAAATTGGAGGAAGAAAATGAAAAAGATTGCAATAATATTTCTATCAATGATTATGGTGTTATCACTAGCAGCATGCTCAAGTGACAGTTCAGAAGAAATGACAGACGCAGAGTATGTAAAAGAAAATGGAAAACTGATCATTGGGTATACAGTTTACGCACCAATGAACTACACGGATGAAGAAGGTAACCTAACAGGTTTTGATACTGAGTTTGCTGAAGCAGTTTGCGAAAAGCTAGGTGTTGAACCAGAATTTCAAGAAATTTCTTGGGATACAAAGACTGTCGAATTAGAAGCAAAGAATATCGATGCTATATGGAACGGAATGACAATAACAGAAGAGTTGCTGGAAACAACTGCAATTTCTGAACCTTATGTAAAGAATATGCAAGTAATTATAACTAAATCAGATAGCGGAATTAAGTCTACAGTAGACCTTGAAGGAAAGACAGTTGCAGTAGAAGCAGGATCAGCAGGGCAAGCAGCAGCAGAAGATGATACAAGTTTAGCAAAAGCTGATATTGTAACTGTTACGAAACAAACAGATGCATTAGTAGAAGTTCAATCTGGTACTGCAGATGCAGCCGTACTTGACTATACACTAGCTAAGGCTACTCTTGGCGAAGGAACAGACTTCGAAGATTTAATTATGGTAGAAGGTGTTGAGCTTTCAGTTGAGGAATATGGAATCGCCTTTAGAAAAGGATCAGACCTTAAAGAAGAAGTAGATGAAATCATTAAAGAACTAAAAGAAGATGGAACACTTCAAGAGCTAGCTGACAAATATGGCTTAAACTTAACAGAATAGTAGTACTAGAATTAAATTGACTAAATAATAATATATTAGAATAGGCAGTGAATCAATCGCTGTCTTTCTATTGTTTGACGGAGGAAGATATGGGCACAGACATTATAATACAGAAACTAAGCGAAGCATTTTTACTTAATTGCCAAGTATTTTTTGTTACTGTAATATTTGCATTACCATTTGGACTAATTATTGCTTTTGGTTCGATGAGCAAATGGGGGCCACTAAAATGGTTTACAAGAACAGTTATTTGGATTATTAGAGGAACGCCTTTAATGCTTCAACTTGTAATAATATTTTATGGACCAGGGCTTCTAGGTTTTGAAAGCCCTTGGAACTATTTGCCTGATGGGAGAATGTCAGCAGCATATATTGCTTTTGTTATAAACTATGCTTGTTACTTCTCTGAAATATATAGAGGCGGCATTGAATCAATTCCTAAAGGGCAGCAAGAGGCAGGATTAGTACTTGGGATGACAAAACCTCAGATATTCTTTAAGGTTACTCTTGTTCAAGTAGTGAAAAGAATTTTACCACCATCTGGTAATGAGTTTATGAACCTAATAAAGGATACAGCACTTGCGAACATAATTGCTAATAAAGAAATAATTATGATGGCTAAGGAATTTGCAACACAGGGGTTAATTTGGCCACTATTATCAACAGGCTTTTTCTTCTTAGCATTCTGCGGGATACTAACTCTGCTCTTTGGATATTTAGAGAAAAAATTCGATTACTTTAAGATATAAAGGTGCCTAATAAAGGAGGTCAAAATGCCAGTATTAGAAGTTAAAAACATAGTTAAGAGTTTCGACCAGACAGAGGTTCTTAAAGACATTAGTTTCTCCTTAAAAAAAGGAGATGCCTTAGCAATAATTGGATCGTCAGGTAGTGGAAAGACAACCCTTTTAAGGTGCTTAAATTTTTTAGAAACTCCAAATTCAGGAGAAATTTATGTAAATGGAAACATGCTTTTTGATGGAAATGCAAAAAAACCACTGACTAGTAAGGAAAAGAGAAATAATCATCTTCATTTTGGAATGGTATTTCAATCATTTCATTTGTTCCCACAATATACTGCGTTAAAGAATGTGACCATAGCTTGTGAGCTTTTGGCAAAAGATAAAGATAGCGAATATAGTGAGACACCAAGTGAAATTGAAAAATATGCAAAATCCTTATTAAGTCAAATGGGGCTAGCTAACAAGATGAATTTATATCCACATCAACTATCAGGAGGACAACAGCAAAGGGTTGCTATTGCAAGAGCCCTTGCTGTAAAGCCGGATATTCTTTGTTTTGACGAACCGACATCAGCGTTAGATCCAGAATTGACAGGAGAAGTTCTGAAGGTAATAAAGAGTCTTGCTGATAAGAAAACAACAATGATTATTGTAACGCATGAAATGAGCTTTGCTAGGGAAGTAGCAGATCAAATCATCTTCATGGACGGGGGGCTAATAGTGGAAGAAGGCCCTGCAAAAGAAGTTGTAGATAACCCTAAAGAGGAACGAACTAAACAGTTCCTCGCTAGATACACAGAAGATATATTTTAAAATATTAAGCTTTAAAAGCAGATTCGAAGAATTTGCTTTTTTTATGGGAATGGATATTAGAAACAAGGAAAATTATGGCAACTAATTTGCTAAGATACCTGTGCTAAATTTGCTTAATATTGTAATTACACACTAAAGAGAATATAAATATACTAGAACATATTGAAACTATATATTTAGTATGATAAAATCATTTCATTAATAAATGTTGAGTTGTCTGTCAATTTAAAATCTTAAGTTTAATGAAGAAAATACCAATATGATTAAATTTTAGGTGAAATGATATTAGAGCTTTTGGTTTAGATAGACTACTAGGAATTTATACTAAGACAGTATTACTTGTTATTATTTGTTATTATTTATTATTTCTCGAGAATATTTGCATGTAGCAGGTATTATTTGAAAGGAGAAAAAGATGGAAAAACAAGGTGTAGAAGGTTTAAGAAAACGAAAAATTTCATCAATGGGCATAGCATTCTTGGTGTTTTCAATGGTTTGCGCAGGGGCGTTTGGAGTGGAAGAAATGGTTCCTTCAGGAGGTCCTGGCTTAACTTTAATATTCCTTATGGCATTTCCAATTATTTGGGCGTGGCCAATATCTAACATGTTTGCAGAGTGTGGAGCTATATTACCAAGAGAAGGTGGTATTTATGCTTGGGCAAAAGAGGCCTACGGAGAATTTTGGGGATTTTCTGCCGGATGGTGGAATACTATGACCGTATACATTACAAACAGTGTATACGTAGTACTAGCTGTAGGTTATGCTAGTCAGTATATTCCTATGTCAGAAACAGGTGAGCTTGTTGCTAAAATGGGGATGATAGTAATTTTTACAGCATTAAACTTATTAGGATTAAAGGAAGTAGCTACAGTAAATACATTCCTTGCCATTGCGGTAATGGCTGCATTTGCACTTGTAGCAATAGTAGGTTTTGTTAACTGGAATACAAACCCTATGACTCCAATTGTTCCAGATGGTGTTCCTATACAAGAAGCTGTGGGGGGAATATTAGCATTAACAATCTGGATGTATTGTGGATATGAAGCTGTTTCAGTATTATCTGGAGAAGTAGAAAATGCACAAAAAGTTGTGCCAAAAGGTCTGCTAATAGCAATGCCTTTAATAGCTCTTACTTATGTACTTCCAACAATGGCTGGACTTGGGTCACTAGGAGAAGGAAACTGGGCTAACTGGACTACAGAAGCTACTTCAGCATCAGATGTAGGATATGCAGCAGTGCTTACTACTTACTTAGGACCTGCTTGGGGATACATTTTCTTAGTTGTAGCAATAATAGGTCAATGTGCAATCTTTAATACTTATATAGCTTCAGGGTCTAGAGGGTTCTTTGTATTTGCTGATGACAATCTATTTCCTAAGGTGATGGTTAAGCTTAGTAAAAATAGAAAAATACCATATATAGGTGTTCTTTCACTTGCTGTAGTTACAGCCTTTTTAAGCCAATTCCCATTTGAAACTATTGTAAAAATGGAAGTTGTATTTATTCTAGGTATGTACATTATCCTTCCATTTATTTTGCATAAACTTAGAAGAATGTACCCTGTGGAGGATAGAATAAAAGAAGGTATGTTTGTAATGCCTGGTGGGAAATTAGGCTTATACTTCTTTACTGTTTTGCCACCTACAATTTCAGTTTTAGCATTAATGGTAAACGGAACAGACTATTTATTAATGGGGATAGTCGGACTGCTTTCAGCTATGGTATTTTATATAATATTTAAAACTACCTGTGGTGGATTAACAGTGAATGATCCAGAAAAGTACCCAGTTGACCCTAAGACAAAGCTTGCTTATGGTGATATAGCTAGGATAGGATTTACGTTAACACTTGCAGGGTTACTAGCTTTTGTAGGTTCCTTTGTTCTTATTTGGTGGGAAGGAAGCTGGGGAGTAGAATACTACGCAGAAGAGAGTGGAAATGTAGGATTCTTAGCTGATTTCTGGACTATGATTAGTATACTTAGATGGGGCGGTGTTGTCCTATTCATTATTGGTGTAATTCTTTATAGAGCAGATAAAAAGAATATGGATAAGTAGTGAAAGTATAGTTTTAGAAGATAATACCTTTTATAATATAGAGGTGAAGCTATAAATTATGAATAACGTTAGACGTCAGGTGTGCATAGGTATGCCTGGCGTCTTACTTTGTTGATTTAGAATGGTTCCGTAAACAATGCGAGTAGAACATAAGAGTTCTTTGTCAAAAAGGTTTAGCAAAAAATAATCACGAAAACTGACAACTTCAAAAGAAATGATATGAAAAAATTAATATATTAATCACATATTTAGGGTATAATGGATGTATGTAAGTAAATTTAATACAAAGGAGAGAAGTTTGAAATTAGGGAAGAATTTATTTGGAATGAATAGTAAAGACTTAATAGCAGTGATGTTAATAGTATTTATTTCATTAGTAATAATATTAGTTGGGTCAATTGCTTTTAACACTTATGAGGGTGTTGGAGATGGCATGGACATTGCAGAAGCTAGAATTATAAGTATTGAAGATGTATCAGAGGAAACTATAGAATATTCGGGAAACAACACTACCACTAAAACAAGCATAGTCTTTAGGGCAAAAATATTAACAGGAAGTTTAGATGGAGAAGTAGTAAGCGTAACACAGAATATTGACACCCTTTATGCCTTACAAGATTTACCTGTAGAAGAAAAAGACAAAGTCCTAATAACATTGACGACAGATCCTAGCACAGGTGAAAAAGTTTGGATGTTTGCGAATTATGACAGAGTGGATACCCTGTTGCTACTAACAGGTGCATTTTTGCTCTTACTAATAATAATTGGTAGGAGACAAGGAACGATGACCGTATTATCCCTCATATTAATGTGTGCTATGATATTCTTGGTATACCTGCCATCTGTTTTATCGGGTGTTAATATATATTTAGCTACATGCTTAATGAGTGTGTATCTTGTAATAATGAGCTTGACTATTATTGGTGGGGTTAGTAAGAAGACCCTTGCAGCAATTCTAGGAAACCTTGGAGGAGTTCTGATTGCAGGAATATTAGCCTATCTACTAAATGATCATATGAAGATGACAGGACTAATTGATGATACTTATGCATTTTTAACAGTTGCAGAAGGTGATGAAAAACTAGATTTAGTTGCCTTAGTATGGTCAGGAATAGTACTAGGATCTATAGGTGCTATTATGGACGTGGCTATGTCAATTTCCTCAGCAATGACAGAACTAGATGAACATATGAGTGAAAAATCATTTAAAAAACTTGTAAAATCTGGTATGAATATAGGAAGAGATGCACTTGGTACTATGACAAATACATTAATACTTGCGTATTTAGGAGGATCACTTGCCCTTGTTTTACTATTTATGCTTAATACGAAAGTTCCAGCATACCTCTTAAGCTTAGAAATGATTGTAGAGCAGGTTGTTCAATCTATAGTGGGCAGTATGGGGATATTATTTGCTGTTCCTTTTACAGCAGTTTTTTCGGCATATATATTTATGAAAGAAAAAAAAACTAGTAAGGAAATTGAGAGTAAAATGTTAGGTGACAGTAAGAGATCAGAATAATTTGACTTTTTTGTCATTCAAGGGCTCAACTGGTATGAAAGTTTGACAATCAAAGGAATATAAGGTATAATACAGATTAGTTTGGTTATCAAAATAGTTTGATGGCCAATAATAATATCAATAGAAAGAAAGGAATCAGAAAATGGTTTTAGACAAAGTAAAAGAAATTATATCAGAAAATTTAGGAGTAGCAGTTGAAGAAATCACTCCTGAAACAAGCCTAATGAAAGATTTAAAAGCAGACTCACTTGCAGCAGTAGAAATCATTATGGCAATTGAAGAAGAATATGATATTGAAGTAGCTGACGAAGATGCAGAAAAATTCGATAACATCGGAGATATTGCAGCTTACATCGAAACAAAGATTTAATGAAAAGGAGGCAATGCCTCCTTTAATAATTATTATATAAAAAAGAAAATAAAATACTTCGCTGGTATAGTGAAGTATTTCTAATAGAGAGGAGAGTTATGGGCGTAAAGATTATTGGATCAGGAAAATATCTACCATCAAAAGTGTTGACTAATGATGATATTTCAAAAATTGTAGAAACTAATGATGAGTGGATTGTAGATAGAACTGGTATCGAGAGGCGACACGTTGCTACATCAGAAAAGAATGCGGACCTTGCAGTGAAGGCTGTAGAAAAAGCTCTTGAAGGCATTGACAAAGATTCGATAGACCTTATTGTTGTAGCCACAGTAACACCAGACATGATTACACCTTATATGGGATGTATTATCAAGAAGGCTCTTAAGCTTGATAATGCAAATACTTTTGATATAAATGCAGCTTGCAGTGGGTTTGTATATGGAACATGGGTAACATCAACACTTATGGAAGCTTCAATGAAAGAAAAAAGAGAAAAAGACAAAATAAAAAGAGCTATTGTAATTGGAACTGAAAGATTAACAAGAATTACAAACTGGGAAGATAGAAATACCTGTGTACTCTTTGGCGACGGTGCAGGAGCTGTGGTTCTAGAATATGATGAAAATGAACCTGGAATATTAAGCACATTTGTAAGAAATTATGATGATGAAGAGAATGCTTTAATCTGCGGGCAAGAGTATAGAGATATGCCTTTTGCTGAAGATGAGCAGATTCCTCAATATCTAGATATGAGAGGAACCAAAGTATTTAGGTTTGCAGTTACAAAAGTTAGCTATGCTATTGAGCAGGTGCTAGAGAAAACAGAACTTAATATTGAAGATATTGATCACTTTGTACTTCATCAAGCAAACTTAAGAATAATTCAGGGAATTGCATCTAGATTGAAACAGCCTATGGATAAGTTTATGGTAAACATTCAGGAAACAGGAAACGTTTCTTCGGCAACTGTACCAATGGCTTTAGATGATTTGTTGAAATCAGGTAAAGTGAAGAAGGGTGACAAGATTGTATTAGCAGGTTTTGGCGGTGGATTAAGCACTGCGGCCTCAGTAGTAGTATATTAGTTTTAGTAAAATAGGATTCTAAAGAACTGAAATTAGAAATAAGTTTAGAAAGGACTAAATTTTATGAAAGTAGGTATAGTATTTGCAGGTCAAGGAGCACAATATGAAGGAATGGGAAAAGACCTTTATGACCACTATCCAAAAGCAAAGGCAGTTTTTGATAAAGCTGGAGAGCAGGTAAAAACTTGGTGCTTTAATAGCACTAAGGATGTTCTTAGAGAGACTCATGTAACACAGCCATCAGTTTACACAGTAACAATGGCAGCTTATGAGGTATTAATGGATGAAATTAATAAAAATGAAAACATCAAAGAGAAAATTGAGGTGGTATCATTTGGAGGTTTTAGTCTAGGTGAATATGCAGCACTAACAGCAGCTGGAGCTATTGATAGCATTGCAAAATGCAATGAAATTGTATCAAGAAGGGGACAGCTTATGCATAGTGCAGGCTTAAATGAAGCGGGAGAATCAAAGGGTTCTATGGCAGCAGCTTTTGGAAATAGAGATAAGATTATTGAACTTGTTGAAGGCGCTAAGAACGGTAGAGTTCTTCAAGTTGCAAACTTTAACTCACCAGTTCAATCTGTTGTAGCAGGAGATACTGAAGCAATAGTGGACTTCATGGCTTTAGCTAAAGAAAACAAAGTGAAAACAATAAAACTTTCGGTAGGAACAGCTTTCCATACTGAAATGATGAAACCAGCATCTGAGGAACTTTTACCAATGTTACTTGAAGCTGAAATGAAAGCGCCAGAAATAATGTGCTATTCGAACATCACAGGGAAAGATTTAATGGAAGGCTATGATGGGAAAAAAAATATTTCGGAATATTTAGCTAATATTATGGCAGATCAAATCAGTACTTCTGTGTATTGGGAAGAAATAATAAAAGATATGGACAAGAAGGGCGTTAAAGTAATTATTGAAGTAGGTCCAGGCTCTACACTTACAGGCTTTACTAGAAAAATTGCTAAAGACATAGTTACTTTAAATGTAGAAAATATGGAAACACTAGAAGCCACATTAGAGGCTCTTGAAAGCTATGAGGTACAGTAATATGTTAAATGGAAAAAATGTAATTATCACAGGTGGTGTTCGTGGTATTGGCAAATCAATTGCTATAGAAATGGCAAAAGAAGGTGCAGGGCTTGCACTTTGCTTCAGAAGTAATGATGAAGAAGCTCAAAAGACAAAGGCGGAATTAGAAGCATTAGGTGCTAAAGTACTGCTTTTTAAAGGAGAAGTTGCTGATTCAAACCATGCTATGGAAGTAGTAAAATCTGTTAAAGAAGAAATGGGATCTGTAGATGTTTTAGTAAATAATGCTGGTATTACGGGAGATAAGCTTCTAATCAAGATGAAAGACGAAGATTTTGAAAATGTTATAGATGCAAATTTAAAAGGGGCCTTTTACTTTACTAGAGAAGCAGCCAAAGTAATGGTTAAACAAAGAAGTGGAAGAATAATAAACATGACTTCGATTGCAGGTGTAAAAGGAAATCCAGGGCAGGCAAATTATAGTGCTTCTAAAGCAGGCTTAATTGGCTTAACCCTTTCAAATGCAAAAGAACTAGGAAAAAGAGGAATTACAGTTAATGCAGTGGCACCAGGAATGATAGACACTGATATGACCGCAGTCCTCACAGATGAACAAAAAGAAAAAGCATTAGAAAACGTAGTGCTGGGCAGATTTGGAAAGCCAGAAGAAGTTGGGAAATTAACATGTTTCTTGGCATCTGATAATGCAAGTTATATTACAGGTCAAGTCATCAGTATTGATGGTGGAATAATTCTATAAATGAGGTGAATAGATATATGAGCAAAAGAGTAGTAATAACAGGTATTGGAGCAGTTACTCCTGTAGGGAATGATACTGAAACATTTTGGAACAATATTAGAAATGGTGTACATGGAATAGCTGAAATTACACATTTCGATGTTACTCCACATAAAGTTAAAATGGGTGCAGAGGTTAAGAACTTTGAATATCCAGATAAAAGAGCTGCGAAAAGACTAGACTTGCACGGACAATTTGGTTTAGTTGCTGCTAAAGAGGCAGTTGAGCAAAGCGGAATAGTAAGTGGTGAAAATGTTGACCCGTATAGATTTGGTGTTATTGCAGGCACTGGAATTGGCGGAATATCAACTATTGAGAAAGAAACTGCAAAAGTAGAGCATAAAAGTGTTAAGTATGTATCAGCACTTCTTGTGCCAATGGTAATTCCTAATATATTAGCAGGAAATCTATCAATTGAATTTGATGCAAAAGGAAGTTCTTTTGGACTGACTACTGCTTGCGCTGCAGGAACACATAGCATTGGAGAAGCCTATAGAAATATTAAGGATGGATACCAAGATGTAATACTTGCAGGATCAGCGGAAGCACCGTTTGCAAACACCTGCTTTGCTGGCTTTGCAAATATGACAGCTATGACAACAAGGACAGATCCAGATAGAGCATCTACTCCTTTTGATGCGGAGAGAGATGGATTTGTAATGGGAGAGGGAGCAGCTTTCTTAGTGTTAGAAGAGTTAGAACATGCTTTAAATAGAGGGGCAAATATTATCGCAGAGGTTGCTGGCTATGGAAGCACCTCAGATGCATATCATATTACCTCACCTTCACCAGAAGGAGAAGGAGCAGCGAAGGCTATGGAGTTTGCTATTGAGTCTGCAGGAATTACTCCAGATCAAATTAGCTATATAAATGCACATGGAACAGGAACTCCATATAATGACTTGTTTGAAACAAGGGCAGTAAAAAAAGTTTTTGGTGAAGATACAAAAGTCCCAATGAGCTCAACAAAGAGTATGACAGGACATCTTCTAGGTGCAGCAGGTAGCATTGAGGCAGTAATATGTGTTAAAGCTCTTACAGATAACTTTGTTCCACCAACTATTGGGATTAAAGTTGAAGATCCAGAACTTGATTTAGACTATGTGAAAGATGTTGGAAGAGAAATGGAAGTTAACTACACAATTTCTAATTCCCTAGGATTTGGGGGGCACAATGGGTCTCTAATATTAAAAAAATATAAGTAGGAGCTAGTATGTTATTAAACAAAGAACAGATTAAAGAGATAATACCTCATAGAGAGCCTTTTTTATTAATTGACCAAGTAGATGAGATGGAAGTAGGCAAGAGAATTGTTGGTAAAAAATACGTGTCTGCGGATGAATACTACTTTGAGGGACATTTCCCTCAAGAAAAGGTAATGCCTGGAGTATTGATAGTTGAAGCACTTGCGCAGCTTGGTGCTGTTGCCGTACTCTCTATGGAAGCTAATAAAGGTAAAATCGCATACTTTGGAAGCATAAAAAATGCAAAGTTTAGAGATAAGGTTGTTCCGGGAGATGAGCTTACCCTTGATGTAACGCTTGATAAAATGCGTTCTAGAGCTGGTGCAGGAATTGCAAAGGCTTATAGAGGAGAAAAACTTGTTTGTGAATGTGAAATCATGTTTATGATAGGTGGAACAAATGTCTAGAGAAGAAAGTATGACTAAAATCAATGATGACTTAGTATTAATTTTTGAACTTGTTTTAAAAGAACAAGAAAAGAGAGTTTCAAGACTAGCCAACAAAGATTTAACCATAGCAGAAATACACACACTTGCAGCTGTTGGAAACATTGGACCTACAGCAATGAAAAACGTTGCTAAAAAACTTAGGATTACCCTTAGTACGCTTACAACGGCTGTTAATAAGCTAGAAAGTAAAGGATTAGTAGAAAAAATAAGAGATAAAAAAGACAAGAGAATTGTTGAAGTTGGGCTGACTGTTGAAGGTAAAGAAATCACAGAAAAGCACAACCAGGTTCATAGCGAAATGGTTGGAACAATAGTCAAAGATCTAACTGAAGAGGAAATGAGAATTCTTGGAGTGACGACAAGCAGAGTGCTAGAGTATTTTGATAATTAAAAAAAGGGTTTATTCATAATAATGAGTAAACCCTTTCTATTTCTATGTTACTTATTGATTTTGTTATAAAGTTCTTCAAATTTTGGAAGGGCTTTTTTTATTGTTTCAGGACTAACACAATAAGCTATTCTTACATAGCCTGGGCAGGCAAAAGCTCTACCAGGAACTAGTAGAATGTTAAACTCTTTAGCTAATTCACAGAAATCAATTTCATTCTCAATAGGAGACTTTACAAATAGGTAAAAGGCACCATCAGGTTTAATACAATGATAACCTATAGAAGTAAGCCCATCGTACAGAAGAATCCTATTAGCATCATAAGCGGCAACATCAGTTTTTGCCTCTAGGCATTTTGCAACCATTTTTTGTGCTATGGAAGGAGCGTTTACGAAGCCAAGAATTCTTGTAGCGACACCTAAACCCCCAATAATATCTTCATAAGCACTAAGTTCGCTTGGAACAGTTAAGTATCCAATTCTTTGCCCAGGTATAGATAAAGATTTACTCCAAGAGTATCCAATAATAGTGTTTCTATAGATTCCTGGTATAAAAACATGTGAATTACCATCATAGGCAAGATCTCTATAAGGCTCGTCAGAGAAGATATATATAGGATGCCCAAATCTTTCCTCGGCCTTGACAAGAATGTCAGCCATAGCTTTTAGAGATTCTTCAGAATACATAACTCCCGTTGGGTTATTTGGTGTATTTATTAAAACTATTTTAGTTTTTTCTGTCAAAAGATTTTCAAACTCTACTAGATTTGGCTGGAAGGTGTTAGTATCAGCAGGCACAACTACTAACTTTGCATCAAAGTTATCAGCATATTTCCCATATTCAGCAAAGTAAGGTGCGAAGGTAATAATTTCTTCACCAGGGTTAAGTAATGTCTTGAATGTTACATTAATTCCGCCTGCAGCGCCTACGGTCATAACGATATTAGATGCATTATATTGAGTCCCTTGTTCAGAGTTAATATGGGCAGCAATTATTTCTCTAACCTGAGGATAGCCTAGGTTTGGCATATAGCTATTAATATCTAAAGAGTCTTCTTTGAGAACCTCAATTACTGCTTCTTTTGTAACTTTAGGTGCGGGAAAGTTTGGATTTCCAAGGCTAAAGTCAAAGACGTTTTCTTTACCATGTAGCTCAGCTAACCTGTTACCCTCTTCAAACATAGCGCGAATAGCAGAATCACCCTGCAAGTGTTGTTTCATTTTATTTGAAATCATTTGTTTTCCTCCTTAATTTTATTAATCAATTATATCATGGTTTTATAAGCAACTGCAATGAAAACAATAAAAGAGACCCCTTATTTTCCTGCACCTATTATTAGGAAGGGAATAAGGGGCCAATTATTAACTTATTTGATTATTGTATCTAGAGTTATCTCTAATTCTTTTGCATATTCAAAGTATTTATCTACCTGATCTAAGCTTAGCATATCTGAACTAATTAATCCTACCTGATCAAAGTCATTATTGATGAACATTTTTGAGAAAAGGAATCCACCTTGCCCTGTTAAATACATTTCACCAGTCATTCCAGCCTTTTCGAACGATTCTACAAAGCCAGGTGCAGAAACATGAACTTCTACTAATGTATCTTTTCCATCTTTTTGCCCATATGCTTCAATAACCATACAACCAGCATCTAGCTCCATACCTTCTTCGACAATTTCTTGAATTTCATATTTGAATTTAGGAGGTGTAGGCAGATGTGCAACTATTACATCAAAAGGAGAAATCTCTACTCCATTAATTATTTCTTTTTCATGAGACAGTAGGCCTGCTCTATACAGTGGTTTAGCAAAGTCCATACCAGCACCTGCATATTTAAAGTATACGTTTTTTACACCTTTAAAATATTTATCAGCATTTAAAAAATAGTGAATTGGTTCATCGTGGCAGTGCTCTGTAAACGTAATCTCTCTATCCATATAATCATACTTACGATTAATCGGAAGACCAAAGGCAGGGGTTCTTACAAGCTCGCCATCAATCATAGCATAGCCTTTTTCACTCATATCATGTAGGGCAGTAACTGGAGACCACCAGAAAGGTTGGAATCTCTTTGCAGTAGCGCCTTCCCATACAATGTTATAAATTGTATCGCAAGTATCAAGATGCCTCATGGCACTTCTAGTGGCAGCACAGATTAAACCTGGAGCGGAACCAGTTCCGATAAGAGCTAGCTTTCCAATTGCTTCAAATTTAGGTCCAAAATCATTAAATTGAATTTTGTAGTTTTCTACCCAATCTGGATGCAAAGAAGTTGTTCCTGCATAATCTTGATAATTTGTTTTTACCTCTAGTGCTGCTTCCAAAACGTTACCAGTACATTCAAGAGGTAGCCCGTTCAAAATTAAATCCACACCCTTTGCTGCTGCGACGATACTATCTTTATCGTGTGCATCTACAAACATACCCTTTGCTTTAGATAGCTCAGCTACTAAGCCTTCAACAGCTGTAGTATCGTAGTCTGCACATATGATTTCGCTAACATTAGGTTCTAGCTGCAATCTTCTAGCGGCAGCTGAGCCTTGGGCGCCAACTCCTAAAACTAATACCTTTTTCATTATTTCACCTGACTTTCTTTATTTAATAGGTTTTAGTTAATAAACTTAGAGATATTATATCAGTAATAAAAAAAATATTGTCAAAATATTAAAAATAATTTAGATTAATAGCAATTTCAGCAAATTAATAGAGAGTTTGGAAGGGAAAAGTAAAGAAAAAACTGCTAAACTAGCAAGGGTAGTTAGCAGTTAGCCTTTAAATAGTTGGTTTTAGAGTGAATTATATACTTAAGTATTTAGTTCAAACTTGTGTTTACAAGTTGGGCAGGTCGCTCTAACTTTGCCCTGTCCAGCAGGCACTCGAATTTGCTGTTTGCAAGAGGGGCAATGGTAGAAACAATACTGAACACTGGCATTTGGTTTATTAGCCTTTTTCTTGTTCTTATTTTTAGTTGAATTATTGCTATGTGAATTATAGCCATAAGCATTTTGGTTTCCATAACCGCTTCTTCCAGCATAAAAAGAACTACCCACATTATTGCCGAATTTGCCACCAGTAATTTTATTTAAAAATTTTATGAATTTTTGATTTTCGGCTTCCCTTGCATAAATATTACGAGATAACATTCTAAAGACCCCATAAAATAATAAAGCGTAACCAATATAGTAGAGGAAGATAAGCCCAGAAAATCTGCCAATTAATTGGAAGACCATAGCGAAAATCAAGAGGCCTACATTTAGGTGGTCAGTCCCCCTTCTGCCGTTAAAAAATTGCCCTAGTTTATATGCCCAGTTATTCATCAATATATTCCTTTCTATTAATTAACATGAAATCCAGCACTAATAATGGTACTAGAAAAAGTATTTAACATTACTATTGATTAATATGCAAAATACTGTAAATATTATATATTATTTTTATGTAATAAACTACAATCTACAGATATGATACAATATTTTTATGTAGTAAATATGATATATTCATAAAAAACACTAAAAAACTGTAACTCTTTAATAAAATAACACAAAAACTTATTGACGTATAAAGAAATGTATGTAATAATAATTACGGAAAAGGAGATTACCATGACAAAAGTAGCAACAATTGCAAAAAAAATCAAAACTGCATATTTTTATAGCTATTTTGGCTTTTACTTTATAGTAAAAAGCCCTTTTTCTCGTGGATTAATAACCTAAGAACTAAACTGTATAATTTGATTATCAAGTCTGTTCAGGAAAATTAATTCCATGAACAGACTTTTTTTTTCTTACCAGGTGAGGAAATTAAAGAAAATCAAAACTAAGGTAAAAAATGGAGGACAGAATGAATTTAAAAAAGAAATATGTTGTGATAGTAGCTGCGGTGCTTATTCAGCTATGTGTTGGTGTTGGGAACCTTTGGAGTATTTTTCAAGAAGGTGTAGCTACTACAATTTTCAATGGAGATAATGCAGGTGCGAGCCTTTCCTTTTCTTTATTGCTTGCAATGTTAGGTATAGGAGGTATACTTGGAGGCAAAATTGAAGAAAAATATTCGACTAGAGTTACTATTGTATCAGGCGGATTGCTACTAGGAATAGGATTTATAGGCGCTGGGTTTGTGACAGATGAAAACCCTTGGATGATATGGATTACTTATGGGTTAATTGGTGGTATGGGTTCAGGATTTTGCTATTCACCAAGTATCTCATGTGCACAAAAATGGTTTCCAGCAAAAAAAGGTTTAATTACTGGGGTCATCGTTGCTGCACTTGGATCTTCAGGGATTATTTTTACCCCATTGATAGAAGTACTTATTAGTACGTTTGGTGGCGTAGCAGTTGGTGAGTCAAGTACATTTGTAACCTTAGGAATTGTATTCTTAGTAGTGGTTTGCCTAGCAGGTATGTTTATGAGGACACCAAGCCAAGAGGAAGCTGTCATTTTAAACTCAGAAGTTGTGGAAGTGAAGAGCAAAGCTAACACTAGTAAAAAAAGTATTATAAACAAATCTCCAAAAGAAATGCTTGCGACAAAGGAATTTTATATGCTAATTGTAACGTTCATGCTAAGCTGCATGGGTGGTTTAATGCTACTAGGTTTTGCTAAACCTATTGCAGTTGCAAAAGGGTTGGGAGAAACAGCAGTTATAGGAGTACTTCTTATTTCTATTTTCAATGCTTTAGGAAGACTATTTTGGGGAACCGTTTCAGATAAAATCGGAAGAATTAATACTATTACAGTAATTATCATTGGATCGGGAGTATTTGCTTTATTGATACCATTTGCACCAGGTTACTCTATTTATGCAGTTATTGCTGCTGTAGGATTCTTTTACGGTGGACTGCTATCAAGTTTCCCTCCGCTTACTGCAGATTTATTTGGACCGCAGCATATGGCCATTAACTACGGGATTGTCCTAATAGGGTTTGGAATAAGTGCAATTGTTTCATCTCAGATTGCAGGTTATTACAAAAACCTAGCTTCAGAGAATATTGATCTAATGACACCAGCCTTTTTAATAGCAGGTGGATCGGCAGCAGTTGCTTTAATACTAATAAGAATTTTAAAGAAAAAAACTGAAGTTTAAAGAGGTGTGTCTTTAAAAAGAGGTAAAAATATGGTATTCTAGAATTTAGATACTTAAACATATGACATGCTATGAAATGATAAATAAAGGGCATCCTAGTGATGCAAATTATTATAATATATCAGATTACGTTTAACGAAAATTAAGTGAGGGAAGTATGAAAAACATTATTTGGAACCCAGAAATGGAATGTGCCACAAAAGAGGAAAAAGAAAGTATACAGCTGAAAAGACTTCAGGATACTGTAAAAAGGTGCTATGAAAGAGTTCCACTTTATAAAGATAAATTTGATAAAATCGGACTAAAACCAGAGCATATAAAAACCTTAGATGATTTAAAATTAATTCCATTTACAACTGCAGAAGACCTTAAGGCAGGATACCCTTTTGGAATGTTTGCAGCAGATAAAAAAGACATTGTAAGAGTACATGGATCATCGGGAACAACTGGCAAACCTAAAGTTGTAGGTTATACAAAAAAAGATATAGATACATGGTCTGAAGTAGTGACTCGTCTTGTCTGTGCAGCAGGGGCAACTCCAGAGGATGTTGTACAAATATCATTTGGTTATGGACTATTTACAGGAGGATTTGGTCTCCACTACGGAATGGAAAACTTAGGAGCATTGGTAGTTCCAATGTCTTCAGGAAATACGGAAAGACAGTTAATGGTAATGGAAGACTTTGAGACTTCTGTATTAATTTCAACACCTTCATATGCCCTTTACTTGGCGGATGAAATAGAAAAAAGAAATATAGATAAATCAAAAATTAAATTGAGACTTGCACTCTTTGGAGGAGAAGGCCATACAGCAGAAATGCGTGCAAAAATTGAAAAGCAACTAGGTATTTTGGCAACAGAAAACTATGGGCTTTCGGAAGTGATTGGACCTGGGGTTTCAGGAGAATGCTATATACAAGATGGTATGCATATTGCTGAAGATCATTTCTTACCAGAAATAATTGATCCTGATACACTTGAGAACCTTCCAAATGGAGAACAAGGGGAAATAGTGTTTACTTCTTTAACGAAAGAAGCTTTCCCAATACTTAGATATAGAACAAGAGATATTACTACGTTAATTGATGAAGAATGTGAATGTGGAAGAACCTCGATTAGAATGGCTAAGGTACAAGGTAGAACAGATGATATGCTTGTAATTAAAGCGACAAATGTATACCCATCTCAAATAGAAGCAGTATTGATGTCAATGGACGAAGTTAACCCGTTCTATGAAATTATTGTAACAAAAGAAGGTTACATGGATAAGCTAGAGGTCAAAGTCGAGTTTAACAAAAATGAGTTATTAAATGACTATAGAGAGTTAGATGCCTTAAGAAAGAAAATTGCGTATGCTTTAAAAACAACAATTCTGGTTGATGTAAAGGTTACACTTTGTCCATCAGGAACATTACCAAGATTTGAAGGTAAGGCAAAAAGAGTTACAGACCTTAGGTAAATTACCTAAGAAACTATTTAATAAATGTGGTTAAATAATAGTATTAAAGTATTAACTTTGAAAGGGGAACTAAATGAAAAAACAAGTAATGCTTGGAAATGAAGCCTTTGCGAGAGGAGCTTATGAAGCAGGAGTTAAAGTCGTATCTTCATATCCAGGAACACCTAGTACTGAAATTACAGAGGAATGCGCAAAGTATGATAGAATGCATGTTGAATGGGCACCAAACGAAAAAGTAGGTATGGAAGTAGCTGTTGGGGCAGGAATCTCTGGAGTTAGAGCTCTATCTTGCATGAAGCATGTTGGACTTAATGTGGCAGCAGATCCTTTTTTTACAGCAGCTTACACAGGGGTTAATGGAGGAACAGTTGCAATAGTTGCTGATGATAATGGATGCCATTCTAGTCAGAACGAACAAGATACAAGATTTTACGCAAGAAGTGCAGGAGTTCCTATTCTTGAACCATCAAGCTCACAAGAGTGTAAGGATTTTCTGAAATTCGCTTATGAGTTAAGTGAAAATTATGACACTGTTGTTCTAGTGAGATCCCATACAAGAATTTCTCACTCTCGTGGTGTTGTAGAATTTAGTGAACCACAAGAAGTTGTAGTTAAGCCATATGAAAAAAATATTTCAAAGTATGTTGCAATGCCAGCAATGGCTAGAAAACTTCATGTAATTCAAGAAGAAAGAATGAAGAAGATTGCAGAGGATAGCAATAAATTTGAAATCAACAAGGCAGAGTATAAGGATGAAGAAATTGGTATCATTACATCTGGTATTTGCTATCAGTATGTTGAAGAGGCACTTCCAGAAGTGAGTGTACTTAAGTTAGGTTCAGTTTATCCATTACCAAAAGAACTGATTAAGGAGTTTGCTTCTAAGGTTAAAAAAGTCTATGTGATTGAAGAAGGTGAACCTTTCATCGAAAACCAAGTCAAATTAATGGGAATTGATGCCTCAGGAAAAGAAATGTTTGGAATTCAAGGTGAGTACTCTATTAATAGAATAAAGAAAGCTTTCGGAAAATCTGTGGATGAAACTGTTGCAATTGACCATGCTCCAGTAAGACCACCACTTATGTGTGCGGGCTGCCCTCACAGAGGCGTATTCCACCTGCTAAATAAAAACAAAAAAATAGTATCAGGCGATATTGGTTGCTATACTTTAGGCTCTTTACCACCAACGTCAGCTATGGATGTCTGTCTTTGTATGGGTGCATCTATCAGCATGGCTCATGGATTTGGAAAGGCTCACGGAAGAGAAATGGAAGAAAAGGTTATTGCTGTTATTGGCGACTCAACATTCTTCCACTCTGGGATAACTGGCTTAATTAACATGCACTATAATAAGTGCAATGGCACAATAATGATTCTTGACAATAGAATTACAGGTATGACTGGGCATCAACAGAACCCAACTACTGGATTTGATGCTATGGGGAAAGAAGCTCCAGAGATTGATATTAAAACACTAGTAGAGGCTATAGGCATAAAACATGTAATGGAAGTTGACCCCTTTGACTTAGTAACTTTAGATAAAATGATTAAAGAAGAAAGCGCGAGAGATGCTCTTTCTGTTATCATAACAAAAAGACCTTGTGCACTGATTATCCCTCCAGTAAAAACAAAATTTGAGATTCAAGATAACTGTAAAAAATGCAAACTATGTATGAAAATAGGTTGTCCTGCAATTGAAACTCAAGGGGATGAAGTTGTGATAATTAAAGAGAGATGTGTTGGTTGTGGTTTATGTGTGGAAGTATGCCCATTTGATGCAATTAAGGAGGGTAAATAAATGAAAGACTTAAACATGCTTATTGTTGGAGTTGGCGGGCAAGGAACATTGCTTGCAAGTGTTCTATTAGGAAATATGGCTTTAGATAAAGGATATGATGTAAAACTTTCAGAGGTACACGGTATGGCACAAAGGGGTGGTAGCGTTGTAACTCACGTAAGGATTAGTGAAAATGAAGTGCATTCCCCAATTCTTGATGAAGGTGAAGCGGATGTAATACTAGCATTTGAAATGCTTGAAGCTTATAGATATGTACCTTATTTAAAACCAGGTGGCGAAATGTTTATAAATAACCAGCAGATTAACCCAATGCCAGTAATTATTGGTGCAGAAGAATATCCAGCTGACCTAGAGAAATTTTTTGAAGAAAAAGTACCTGGCGCAAAGCTTGTAGATGCCCTGTCAATAGCGTTAGAGTGCGGAAATGTAAAAGCTGTTAATGTAGCACTGCTAGGCTCTCTTTCAACAGGACTCCCATTTGTGGAGGAAGACTGGATATCACAGATAGAAAGAACCGTAAAACCTGCTTTTGTTGAATTAAACAAAAAGGCGTTCGTAATGGGAAGGGAGATAGTTTAATGATTTGGAATAAGCCTATGGAATGTGCTGAAAAGGCTACAATGCAAGAACTTCAGCTAGCGAAATTAAAAGAAACTGTAAAGAGGATGTACACAAACTGTGCACCATACAGACAAAAAATGCAAGAAGCAGGGTTAAACCCAGAAGATATTATATCTTTAGAAGATCTTCAAAAAATGCCATTTACATACAAATCAGACTTAAGAGACAACTACCCTTATGGGATGTTTTCAGCACCACAGAGTGAGATTGTAAGAATTCATGCTTCTTCAGGAACAACAGGAAAACCTACTGTAGTTGGATACACTAGAAAAGACCTAGATCTATGGGCTGAGTGCTTTGCTAGATGTTTAGCAATGGCAGGAGGTGATAGAAAGTCTGTAGTTCAAGTTGCTTATGGCTATGGACTGTTTACAGGTGGGCTTGGAGCTCATGCAGGTTCTGAGTATGCAGGAGCATCAGTTATTCCTATGAGTAGTGGTAATACTGAAAAACAAATTTTACTTATGAAAGACTTTATGAGTACAATACTTTGTTGCACGCCATCATATGCATTAACACTTGCTGAGGCTATTGAAAAAAGCCCTGATATGAGCATTGATGATATGTCAATTAAAGCTGGGATTTTTGGTGCAGAGCCATGGACTGTTGAAATGAGGGCAGAAATAGAAAAGAGACTAAAAATCAGAGCGCATGATATATATGGACTAAGTGAGATTTTAGGCCCAGGAGTTTCCTGTAGCTGTGAGTATCAAAATGGACTGCATGTAAATGAAGATTTCTTCTTACCAGAAATAATTGATCCAGATACACTTGAAGTCTTGCCACATGGAGAAAAAGGAGAACTTGTTTTCACTACAATAGGGAAAGAAGGTATTCCGCTCATTAGATATAGAACTAGAGATATTGCATATTTGATGGACGAGCCTTGCCAATGTGGAAGAACATCTATAAGAATGAGCAGAGTTATGGGTAGAACAGACGATATGTTAATTATTAGAGGAGTTAATGTATTCCCAACTCAAATTGAGACAGTTATTGCTAGATTTGATGAATTAACTATGAACTATAAAATCATTGTGGATAGAGTAAATAACTCTGACACCTTTGAACTTCAACTAGAACTTGCAGAGGGATTAGCTTTTGATAATGTTAAATTTATAGAGGCCCTCAAAAAATCCGTAAGTCATGAGCTTAGAGCAATCTTGGGCATTGGGGCACAGTTAACTTTCCTAAATGCAGGAGCTCTACCAAGAAGCGAGGGAAAAGCAAAAAGAGTAGAAGACAGAAGAGAACTTTAATAAAGGAGGAAATGATATGTTAGTACAACAAATATCTGTTTATGTAGAAAATAGACCAGGAAGGCTAGCTGCGTTTACACAAGTAATGGCAGATTGTAAAGTAGATATGAAAGCAATTTCAATTGCAGATACATCAGATTTTGGAATCTTGAGATGTATTGTAGATAAGCCAGATGTGGCGGTAGAGGCTTTAAAAGATAATGGTTTTGCTGCAAGCATTACAGAAGTGCTTGCCCTTGGAATTACAAATCAACCAGGAGGATTAGACAAAGCGGCGGATTTATTAAATGAAGCAAACATTAGTATTGAGTATATATACTCTTTTATGACTACAATAAAAGGAAGTGCTGTAATTATCTTTAGAGTAGACAATACTGAAAAAGCTTTAGAAGTTTTAGAGAATGGCGGAATTACAGTTTTCAGAATGGAAGAAATTGTAGAGTAAGACATATTAAAAACAATTTGAATTAATTAGAGATAGGCAACAATTAGTTTGCCTATTTTTTATATTACTGTAATTAAGTTACAAAGCATATTGTATTAGTAAAATTAAAAATGTATAATGTTTTAAAGCCCCAACCAAAGTAGAGAAAGGGCTTTGTATGAAAAAAATAATTAATTTATTATTTCCAGAAAAAATATACTGCATATGCTGTAGTAGTTTAATTGATGGCAGGCTAAACTATCCTATCTGTAATAATTGTATACAGAAATTTCACTGGGTTAATGGAAAAACATGCGAAAAATGTGGTAAAATAGTAGGTACTAATTATCCAAATGAACTTTGTAAAGACTGTATAGAAAATATACAAGAGTTTGACAAAGGTTATAGCTGTAGTCGGTATGGTTTATATGAACGAACTGTAATGATGGATTTTAAATATGGAAGTAAGGCTTATATTGGGAGAGTGCTTGGGAAAATCATGGGAGATAGAATTGCCATTGAAAGCTTAAGTATAGACTATATAGTACCAGTGCCGATTCATAAAAAGAGACTCAAAAAAAGGGGCTACAATCAAGCAGAGATATTAGCAGAAGAAATATCAAAAGTCATTAAAATTACATCACTTAAGGATGGCATAATTAGAAACGTTAATACGGTTCCTATGAGGTCATTAAATCTAATTGAGAGAAGAATTAACATGGAAAAGGCTTTTAAGATAGACGATAAAGTAAAAGAAAAAATCCAAGGTAAGAGCATTTTAATTGTAGACGATATATACACCACTGGAAGTACCATAAATAGTTTGGCTCTATTAATGAAAGATGGAGGGGCTAGAGAAGTGAATTTTTTAGTATTCGCTTCAGGACAAAATTAGAATATAGTAACCTGTCAGGTCTGTGGTTGAAAGTCCAGGCCAGCTATGGGCAAAAGGATCCACGTAAGCTACCCGGAGATAGGGTAGTGATCATGGCATAGTTTAGAAGTAAGTCCTCCGGAAACCGGATAAAGGCAAGTGTGGGGTCAAAGATCAGGTCAGCTGATAGGTTATTGTATATAGATATAACTATAATTAACTCAACTTATACTAAGTTGATAAGAAAGTGAAGGTGCATTATGAAAGTAACAATTATATGCAAAAACATCCAAGTTAGCGATGACTTCAAAGAAGTAGTAGAAATGAAGATAGACAAGCTAGACAAGTACTTTGCTACAGGAACTGAAGCGAAAGTCTTATTGTCAGCAGGAAAAAATTGGCAAAAAGTAGAAGCTACTATTATGACAAAAGGGCATATTTTCAGAGCTGAACAAATGGCAGAAGATTTGGGAATAGGATTAGATAGCGTAGTAGATAAGCTGTCAGTACAGATGTCAAAGTTCAAAACTAAACTGCAAAAAAAGAACAAAGAATATAGAGAACCTGAAATGGTATTTGATAGTTGGCCAGAAGCAGAGGCTGAAGTTGAACCTGAAATCATTAAAACAAAAAGCTTTGCGGTTCATCCAATGAATGTAGAAGAAGCAATTATGCAAATGGAGCTTTTAGGACATGAATTTTTCTTATTCCTAAATGGAGACTCAGGAAAAATCAACGTTGTCTATGCACGTCACGATGGCGGATACGGATTACTTGATCCGGACTATAAATAAATAAACTTAACAAGGCTCGATAGAGCCTTGTTTTTAGGAATAAAGACGAGAGGTAAACCGTGAATGAGATAGCAAACCAGTTAATTAATTCCTTTTCGATATATAGTGTCGTAGATATATTAATTATGACCTTAATAATATATAAGGTCCTAGGATTCATAAGAGAAAGTAGAGCAGAGCAGCTTGTAAAAGGGATAGTCCTAATTGTTGTAGCTGCTTTTCTTGCTGAAATCTTTAACTTATTCACACTTAACTGGCTTTTAAATGAAGCCATGACTATAGGGATATTAGCCCTAATTGTGTTATTTCAGCCAGAGCTTAGAAGAGGCCTTGCAAATATGGGGAACAATAAGCTTGTTTCTTCAAATTTCAAAACATTAGGTGAGATAGAAGAAAATAAGTTAATAAAAAGTTTAATTCACGCTATTGATAACCTTTCGGTAGAGCGTACAGGAGCTTTAATTGTAATTGAAAAAGAAACTTCATTAGAAGATATTGCGGCTTCAGGTACAATAATAAACTCAGAGGTATCATCACAACTGCTGGAGAATCTGTTCTATTGTGGAAGTCCACTACACGATGGCGCAATAATAATCAGGGGAGATAAAATACTTTGCGCTGGTTGCGTACTGCCATTAACTGAAAATACAGAGCTTCCACAGTCATTAGGAACTAGGCATAGAGCTGCTATTGGAATATCAGAAAACTCAGATGGAATAGCAATAGTTGTGTCTGAGGAGACAGGTATAATTTCAGTAGCAGAAAACGGGAAATTAAGCAGATTTACCAACTCAAAGAAGGTAGAAGAGATTCTTGAAGCGTTGTACAAAAGTCCAGAACCTAAATTCAACTTTAAACTTCGTGGCAAAAGGAAAGGTGATAGTAAAAAGAAGGAGGGTGAAGAAAATGTTCAAAAGTAAAACTTTTAATATTATTTTTTCCATAGTCCTTGCAACTTTACTTTGGGCATATGTAATGATAAACATTAACCCTCAAGCCACAAAAGAGTTTAAGGGAATAGAAATAGAATATATAAATGCAAACAGCTTGAGCTTAAATAATTTGGCTGTTGTAGAAAACGAGAATATAACTGCAGATATTGTACTTGAAGGAAATATCAATGTACTAAATAGTTTGACTGCAGATGACATATCAGCCACAATAGATCTAGCCGGTAGAGAAAAGGGAGAGAACACTATACCAGTTTCCTTACAGCTACCTGATGGAGTAAAAATAGCCAGTGTAAGCCCAGAAACTGTATCTGTAGTAATAGAAGAGAAAGTTGAAGAAATATATACAATAGACCTTCAAATAGATGGAAGCCTACCATCGGGATACAAAATAATCTCATCTACATTTACGCCAGAAACAGTAATTGCTACAGGTCCGAAAAGCGCGATGGATCAAGTAGAGAATGTTGTAGCAAAGGTAAATCCGAATGATATTGCTATAAGCTCAGATTCAATACCAGCAACTCTGGTGGCTGTAAACAAAGAGGGGGTTGAGGTTCCAGGCGTAACATTATCGGAGAAAACGTCTTTGGTGAGACTAGAGTATTCAGTGGACGATGAAAGCAACCAGACCACACAAACATTCTTCTTTGATGCCGATGATATAATAATTAATAATTTAAATGAAAGCTTAACGGCAGATTTGGGATATCAGAGTATACGAGTTACCATAAAAGGCGATACTGATGTAATGTCAGAACTAGAAAAATCAGATATTAGTTTATCTGTAAACCTGAGCAACTTAACCGCAGGAGCACATAGCGTCGATGTTAGAGCTATTGTAAATAACACTACAGAAATAACCATAGATCCAAGTGTTATAGATATTGAGATAAATGAAAAATAAACATAGAAAGAGGATTAAAAGAAAATGGGAAAACTTTTTGGAACAGATGGAGTGAGAGGAATTGTAAACGAAGAACTTACACCAGAATTAGCATTTAATTTAGGCAGAGCAGGAGCTATAGCTTTGTCAAAGGAAAATGGTGGAAAAAGACCATTAGTTTTAATAGGAAAAGATACTAGAATTTCTGGTGACATGCTCGAGAGCTCTCTGGCATCAGGAATAATGTCAGTAGGCGGAGATGTAATGAGCCTAGGGGTTGTTCCAACACCAGCAGTTGCAACATTAGCTAGACACTACGGAGCAGATGCTGGAGTAGTGATTTCTGCATCGCACAACACCTTTGAATATAACGGAATTAAATTTTTCAATGGAAATGGATATAAGTTAGGTGACGATATAGAAGATGAAATTGAAGAAATGGTTTTTCTTGGAACAGCGAGTAGCAAGGCAGTAGAGTCAACAGAAATTGGAAGAATGATTAAACCAGACTTAGACCCTAAAATAAAGTATGCAGATTTTTTAGCTGAAACAACAAAAATGAATTTAACAGGCAAAAAAATTGTACTTGATTGTGCAAATGGAGCAGCAACTGCTATTGCAAAAATGACATATGAAAAGCTAGGAGCAACAGTTGTTACAATTGGAGAGAATCCTGATGGAATTAACATTAATAAAGGCTGTGGATCTACTCACCCAGAGCTTCTTCAAAAGCTAGTAATTGAAGAAAAAGCTGATTTTGGTATGGCTTATGATGGAGATGCAGACAGACTTATTGGAGTTGATGAACTAGGAAGAATCGTAGATGGGGATAAGCTTATGTGTATATGCGCAAAGAAGCTTAAAGAAGATGGATTACTAGCAAATAATGAATTAACTGTAACTGTTATGAGTAACATAGGACTACATAAATTTGCAGAAGAAAACGGCATAAATACAGTAGTTACTGGTGTAGGTGATAGATATGTTTTAGAAAGCATGCTTAAAACAGGGTCAGTAATTGGTGGTGAGCAATCAGGTCATATGATATTTCTTAACCACACAACCACAGGAGATGGTATACTATCATCTATAAAGGTAATAGAAACTGTAATGAGTGAGGGAAAAACATTTTCGCAGTTATCAGACTCCATTGAAATCTATCCCCAAGTTCTTGTTAACGCTGCAGTTGCTAATGATAATAAGAAAAAAATGGAAAAAGATGAAGAAATAAAGGATGAAATTAAAGCTGCTGAAAAGGAACTAAATAGAACTGGCAGAATATTAATAAGGCCATCGGGTACAGAACCTGTTGTAAGGGTAATGGTAGAGGGCAAGGATTTTAGACAGATTAAAGAAATAGCAGAAAAATTAGCATCAATAATCGAAGAAAAATACGAAAGGTAAATAACATGTGTGGAATAGTTGGATACATCGGAAAGAAAAATGGAAAAGATAAAATAATAAGTGGACTTACTAGTCTTGAGTACAGAGGGTATGATTCAGCAGGTATTGCAATAATAAATAATGGAGTACTAAAAGTTGAGAAAGAAGTAGGCGGAATAGATAATCTAAAAAACAAAATTAAGGATCAAGATCTGGATGGAAACTTAGGTATAGGCCATATGAGATGGGCTACACATGGAGAGCCGACAAGTGTTAATGCCCACCCACACAAAGATAGCAGTGGTAGGATTGCAGTAGTTCACAACGGAATCATTGAAAACTATGTAGAACTAAAAAACTGGTTAATAAATGAGCATAGGGTAGAATTTGTTTCAGAAACTGATACTGAAGTAATAGCTCAGTTAATTGGTCTTTATTTTGAAGGAGACCTTTATGATGCAGTAAGAAAAGCAACACAGAGAATGACAGGTGCTTATGCTATTGGAGTAATCGCAACTGATGAACCAGATAGAATTGTAGCAGTTAGAAAAGATGCACCTCTTATAGTAGGTTTATCAAAAGACGGCAATTATATAGCTTCAGATGTTTCTGCTATTTTGAAATACACAAGAAGAGTATACTTTATTGAAAATGATGAAACTGTTTTAGTAACAAAAGATAATGTGGAAATTTTTGATGATAATGGAGATGTTGTAACTCACGAAATTAAAAAAATTGACTGGGATATTTCAGCAGCAGAAAAAGGTGGATATGAACACTTTATGCTTAAAGAAATTCATGAACAACCAAAAGGTATTGCAGAGACTCTTAAACAGAGGTTAGATGAAGATGGCAATATCAAACTAGATGGAATTGATATGACTGAAGAAGAAATTGCTAACTTTAGTCGTATATACATTGTAGCATGTGGAACAGCATACCATGCAGGTTTAGTTGGTAAATATGTAATAGAAAAGATGACGGGTATACCAGTAGAGGTTGATGTAGCATCAGAATTTAGATACAGAGATCCATTTGTAGATGAAAAGACTTTGTTTATTGCTATTAGCCAATCTGGAGAAACTTTAGACACCTTATCATCTTTAAGAGAAGCAAAGAGAAAAGGTGCAAGAGTACTTTCTGTAGTTAATGTTGTAGGAAGCTCTGTTGCACGAGAATCAGACGATGTGTTTTATACCTGGGCAGGACCTGAGATTGCGGTTGCATCTACGAAAGCATATACAACACAGCTTCTATGCATGTATTTAATTGGACTTTACATGGGTAAGAAAACTGGCAAAATCACAGACGAGTACTATGATCAAATATTACAAGAGTTAAGAGATGTACCAGAAAAAATCAATCAAATTTTAGCAAAAGAAGAAGAAATAAAAGGGGTTGCAGAAACTTTCTATAGTAGAGAAAAAGTGTTCTTTATCGGAAGAGGCACAGATGCAGCTGTTTCATATGAAGCTTCCCTAAAATTAAAAGAAATATCTTACATCAATTCATTTGCAATAGCAGCTGGAGAATTGAAACATGGAACAATTGCTTTAATGGAAGAGGAATCACTAGTTTTCGCATTAGCAACTCAAGATTTTCTTTTAGAAAAAATGGTTTCAAATATAGAAGAAATAAAAGCTAGAAAAGCACATGTAGTAGGTGTGGCTAAAGAAGGAAGGTCTTCAGTTGAAGATAAGTGTGATGGCGTAATTTATGTTCCAGAATGCATGGATGAAGTAAGCCCGCTAGTAGCTGTTATTCCAATGCAAATTTATTCATATTACGTAGCTCTGTTTAGAGGTTGCAATATTGATAAACCTAAGAACTTGGCTAAATCAGTAACAGTAGAATAGTATAAAGAATTAAAAATTTAGAATTAGCAAAGGGCTTTATGAGAACTTGCTAATTCTTTATTTCGAAGAAAGAAGGTCAAAATGAACTATGAAGTTAGAGATATAAATTTAGCTGAATCTGGACATAAAAAAATTCAGTGGGTAAAAGAACACATGCCACTATTATCAGGCTTAGAGGAAGAGTTTTCTGTAACGAAACCTTTTGAAGGCGTTAAAATTTCACTATCAATTCATATGGAGGCAAAAACTGCTTATCTTTGCAAAGTTTTGGTAGCTGGTGGAGCCCAATTATCAGCTACAGGAAGTAATGTGCTTTCAACGCAAGATGATGTAGCAGCAGCCTTAGCGGATAGCGGGATTTCTGTATTTGCATATCACAAGGCGACTGAGGAAGAGTACCATAGACATTTAGTTATGTCACTTGAGCATAAGCCAAACATTATAATAGATGATGGTGGAGACTTAATTAATATACTACATGGAGAAAGACCAGAACTTGCAGAAGAGGCTTGGGGTGGATGCGAAGAAACAACTACAGGAATAATTAGGCTAAAAGCAATGGACAAAGCAGGTATCTTAAAATTCCCTATGTTAGCAGTAAATGATGCGGATTGTAAGCATCTGTTTGATAACAGATATGGAACAGGCCAATCAACTATGGAAAGCATTATGAGAAATACAAACCTAATAATTGCAGCAAAAACTGTAGTTGTAGGTGGATATGGATGGTGTAGTAGAGGTATTGCTATGAGAGCAGCCGCTCTTGGAGCCTCAGTTATTGTAACGGAAATAAATCCAGTTAAGGCTATAGAAGCAAGAATGGACGGACATACAGTTATGACAATGGATGAAGCCGCAGCATTAGGAGATATTTTTGTTACTGCAACAGGATGTGCTCATACAGTTAATGTTGAGCATATGAAGAAGATGAAAAATAACGCAATTTGCTGTAATGCTGGCCACTTTGATGTTGAAGTAGATGTGGCGGGACTTAAAGAAATTGCAGTATCTTCAAAAGAAGTAAGAAACAATATTGTTAAGTACACGCTAGAAGATGGAAAAGGGATTAATATTATCGCTGAAGGTAAGCTTGTGAATATTGCAGCAGCAGATGGTCACCCTGCTGAAATAATGGATCTTAGTTTTGCAGTACAAACTTTATCAGCACTATATATATTAGAGAATAAAGGGAAACTAGAAAATAGACTAATTGATGTATCTTCAGAGATTGATGATCTAATTGCAAGAAGAAAACTAGAGAGCTGGGGAATTAAGATAGACACTCTAACAGAGGAGCAAGAAAAATATTTAGGAAGCTGGAAGGTTGACTAAAGGAAAACATAATAATGGGGGAGGTGGATGTACCACACTCCCCGTTTTATTTGTGTGAAAGTAAACAGAAAGAGTATTATCTAATACCGATAACGAATTTCGACAATACCTTTTTATAGAGTGTTTGCAAAAGCAACAACTCTCTCTCTGACCTTGTTTTCACCAAGTATTTGGCAAATCTCCCATAAGTCTGGAGATTGGGTTCTACCCATAATAGCAACTCTAATTGCTGTGCTAACATGGCCTACATGGCCTTTAAACTCATCTGGATTTTTCTTAAAGTCTTTTGGTTTTTTTGCATAGCCCATTTCTTCACCAAGGTCTCTGATCTTTGCAAACCAATCTTCCTGAGTATCAGAAAAATCATAGGTTGCTAAGTACTTCTCTAAGATGATTTTACAGTCTTCAGATGACACGTTTTCTGGTATAGCTTCTTCGATTTTAAATAATTCATCAAAAAAGTAGCTGATAAAGTCGATGATTTGACTTGCATAAATAAAGTCTTTTCTAGGTTTATCTCCATCTCGTCCTAAAGATAGAGCTTTTAATAGTTTTGCTTCATCTTTAGAAATAATTTCAAGAAGATTAGGGTTAAATTCTTTTGCCCAGGCATATAAAAATTCTTTAAGAGTATCACTATTAATTGTCAAAATAACATCTTTAGAGATATCATTAAGTTTATTTAAATCAAAAAGCGCACCTGCTTTACTCATCTTATCTAGAGTAAACTTAAATTCTTCCATTGGGAAAGTTGGGTTTTCAATTCTCCACTCTTCAAAGTTTGAATTAAGTATAGTAAGTAGGTACTCTCTAACTGCTTTTGCATGATATCCTTTTTCCTTATAGAAGCTAAGGGCAAGTTCTGGATCATTTCTTTTTGACAGTTTCTTTTTATTTCCATTCTCATCTAATTTCATTAGTACTGCTGTATGGCAGAAAACAGGGAAAGCCCATTCAAGCACTTCGAATAGTTCAATATGTATTGGTAGAGAAGATAACCATTCTTCACCTCTAACTACATGAGTTGTTCTCATAAGGTGATCATCAACAACATGTGCCATATGATATGTAGGCAATCCGCTTTGCTTTAGTATAACAACATCTTGGAAGTTTCTAGGCATAGAAACTTCACCTCTAATACCATCAATAATAGTAAAGTAATCATTTTCGTTTTCTTTAGAAAAATTAGGACTCCCTGAAGACTTTAATCTAATCACATAAGGCTTGCCCGCTTCAATGTTGGCAATATACTCATCTTCAGTTAAGTCTCTGTATTTTGCATAGTTACCATAAATTCCAGGGGTGATTTTTTCTTTTTCTTGAAGATCTCTTATATCGGTGATTTCTTCTTCTGTTAAGAAACAAGGGTATGCCAAACCTTTTTCAACAAGGAATTTAATATAGGTTTTATAGATGTCACCTCTAGCACTTTGGTGATAAGGACCATAGTTTCCTATCTCTTCTTCTTTTGTAACCCCTTCTGTGAAGTTAATATTAAAGAAAGAAAGAGCATCAATTATAGCATCAGTTGCACCCTCTACTAATCTTTTATCATCAGTATCTTCAATTCTAAGGAAGAAAACGCCATTGCTTTGGGTTGCTAATCTTTCGTCTACAAAGGCCCCATAAAGGTTCCCTAAATGGATAAACCCTGTAGGACTTGGTCCTAGTCTAGTGACCATAGCACCTTCAGGAAGGTTTCTTTTAGGATAAATTGTTTCATAATCTGACGGTGTCTTCGTGATTTCAGGAAAAAGAACTCCTGATAGTTTAGTAAAATTCATATTCATATATATGCTATGTAACTGAAAAGTTTACAAGCATAAACTCCTTTCATTATTTTTATACTAACAAATATTATATACTTAAAGCGCTTAAATATCAAATAAAACACTAATCCTGAGTATAATTATTGAGTTATCGAAACACGCCCGAAAGTGTAAGCCTATCGAAATCTTGATATTAACCATTAACACAAACACAGGTTGTAATTCACCAAATAAGAATCGACTTATTCAAATGGTGAATCTGTATGGGCTCTAGAAGATGATAGTAAGGATATAGCTTGATAAGAACAGTGAACAAATTATAACAGCAAACTAGTCAAATTAATAACTCTTAAATTTGCTTTTTGATTCTCAAAGGTGTATACTACAGATAATCTTATGAATTTGCAGGTAGTACGAAATCTGTTTTTTATAGGATTACGAGGAGACAAAAGGTTTAATGCAATTGGGCATTAGACAGGAAAGGAGGCCACTTTTAGTGGATATTAATCACAAAATCTGGAATGAAAAAGTTCTGAAAGTTTGTGCCAATCTTGTAGTAGTAGTCATGTTAATTTCAGTAGCAACAACATATGGTTTTAAAGAATACAATTCCTATGTTGAAGCGACAACAGTGCCAAAAGCACCTTCGATTTCTTTAGAAAAGGATGGAGCTAATGCAACACTTACAGTAAATTCAAATGAATCTCGAAACAATCACGAGAATATTGTCTATATTTCTGAAGATGGCAAGACCTATAACGAATTATTGGTATCAGAAGAAGACGTTATAACACTTGATAAGTTAACACCTGAGGTAACATATTATTTCAAAGTTAAAGTTAGAGTCTATTATGAGGGAGAAGCAATTGATAGCTATGCCTCAGAAGAAGTTAATGTTATGTTAGACGCACCTAAGCCTGTGGTAGAGTATACAGGAACGGTAAGTAAAAAAGAAGAAATTGAAGAAGAGGCAGAAGCTGGAACATCAGTAACTATTTCCCCAGCAGTTGCAAATAGCACAGAAGCTTGGGCAGGAGAAGTAGAGAGACAGCTAATTGCTCACGGAGTTTATACTGACGAGAGAAAGGCAACAATTTTAAACATAATACACCACGAAAGTACAGGTAGAGAACATGCTGTAGGCGGAGGGGGCGAATATGTCGGTTTGGTACAGTTTGGAAGTCATTGGAAACATGATTATCCAGAAAGCTACTGGGCAGAGCATGGATTAACAGGCCCATACCAAGCAGATAATAGATACAGCGGATCATGGAGTATACATAAGATTGTTGAAGTTTATGTAGAAGGTGGAGATGCAGCAGTGCAAAGACATTGGGCAGCTACCTACAGTAAGTAAAATTTAAATATTAAAAAGCTACTATAGAATTTTATAGTAGCTTTTTTTATGAATAGTATTTAATTTAATCTAGTAAATGAAATCAGAGTAATCAGAGTAATTACTAAAATCATCAATACCTTGTAAAAGTACAAAGAAGACAAATATTATGTAAAAAATATAAAGTACAGCGAAGATCAGCATTATAATAAAATACCAAAAACCAGCTCTACTCCAGGTCTCCTGAGTTTTTAGAAAAGCTGCTGGGTTTTTATCCTCATCTGCTTTCCATGCCCATTCATTCCCTTTAGCTCCAAGGACAAAAGGCATTACAATATTAACAAAAGGAACTAAGCATAATAGTGCTAGATAAGTTCTATTACCAATACCCCACCAAATATTGAAGGCAAAAGCTCCCCAGTTCCATTTGTTCGCTTCAACGGGCATTGGTGCAAATTGATTTTGATTATGCTGATATCCCTGCTGTTGGTTAGCTTGCTGCTGATACCCTTGCTGTTGGTATCCTTGTTGATGATGCCCTTGCTGTGTTGCTTGATTATAAGGTGGATGCGTGGTTTCAAACTGCCCTTGGCTCTGATTAACAACTTCAGGAGAAGGAGCAGTAGCTACATGTTGAACTTGGTTGTTCAATGGTTGAGCTGCTTCTTGCTGTACTATATCAGCAGGAGCCGCAGCTGTTTCTATAGGTTGTTGCTCTATAGAAGGCGCAACTTCTTTCTTGCTAGCTTCTTTATTTACTTCTTGAGGATTTCTATGAGAATGCCATGGAGAACCTGAAAAATCTTGTGTGTACTTAGGCATGCCTGCTATTTTTTTCTTTTCATTAGAGTTCATAATTTACTTCCTTTCACAATTAACATTTATTAGTATTATATCATAAATTATAGATGGCGCAAAATAGCAAAAGTTGAATTTACAAATTTGAAATAATAACAATGAAAATTAACACTATCAATAAAGGTGAAATAAATTTGAATTATGTAACTTTAAAACCACCCAAAAATCAAAAATTAAGGTATAATAATTAGATAGGACTTTTAACCAAATAAGAGGAGGAATAAATGCAAGGAATAGATGGTAGACTATATAACTACAGAAGTACAGGATGGATAATTTGGAAAGTAATTATAGCGATTCTGCTTTTTTTTGGAATACAAATTTTATTAGGATTATTAATATCACCGTTATTGCTGCTGGGGATAGGAACATTTAGCACAGGCAACAGCTTATTGGTGTTACAAATACTATCAAGCGTTGTCACTATGGCCGTATTTATCCCTTGGTTTTTCATGGAAAATAAATATAATAGATATGAACTTATTCCACGAAAAGGTGATGCTGGCGTCCTATCTTTTGTAATGATTTTTGTTGGAACTTATGCTGCCAGTTTTATAGGTACAGGAATTACTAATATTACTGGATTAAATACAGCAAATGAAACTTATGACGAAACCTTTGGATTATTAACTGATGGAAATCCAGTACTTGCATTTATTGCATTAGCGGTTTGTGCACCTATTCTGGAAGAAATAGTATTTAGAGGAATAGTATACAGAAACCTTAGAGAAAGGCTGGGGTTTTGGGCATCAGCTTTAATTACAGCTTTGATTTTTGGGTTAGTACATATGGATCCATATCAAATTGCAGCAGTACTTCCACTTGGATTTTTCTTTTGCTATTTATATGAAAGATTTAGAAAATTATGGGTTCCTATGTTAGGTCATGCTATAAATAACGCCTTAGCTACGATTTCAATTTATGCACTAAAAGATATTGAAACTAACGATATTGAAACTAACTTAATTGGAGAATTTGGGCGACTTGAGACTATAGTGACAGGTGTAATAACATTAATTTTAGGGCTTGGAATTGCAGGACTTGTAGGTTTATATTACCAAAAATCAAAATATCCTAAAAATATATATAGAGAAAAACAGATAATGCTAAAAAACGAAGGGAATAATTAATGAGCAATTTATTAGAACAACTAAATCCGAAGCAACGAGAGGCAGTACTATGTACAGATGGACCATTACTGTTATTAGCAGGGGCTGGTAGCGGTAAAACGAATACTATGATACATAGGGTGGCATATCTAATCAAAGAAATGAATGTAAAGCCATACAATATTTTAGCTGTTACATTTACTAATAAAGCTGCTGGAGAAATGAAGGAAAGGGTTGAGAAGAAGTTGGGAGATGGACTTCCAATTTGGATAATGACTTTCCACGCAACCTGTCTTAGAATTCTTAGGAAAGATGCAGACGTACTTGGATATACATCCAGTTTTGTAATATATGACAGTACAGACCAAAAGACTATTGTAAAAGAAGCTCTTAAAGAATTAAAGATTGATGACAAAAAATTCCCACCACAAATGTTTCTTGCAGAAATAAGCAAAGCAAAGAATAATGGATATACAGTAAAAGAGTTTGAAGAAAATTCTGGCGGTTTTAAGGATGATCAAATTGCAAAGGTGTTTAAGATATATGAAAATACTTTACTAAAAAACAGTGCAATGGATTTTGATGACTTATTATTAAATACAGTTAGGCTTTTAAAAAAAGCTCCAGATGTGCTAGCAGAGTATCAAAACAGATTCCAGTATATTATGGTAGATGAGTATCAAGATACAAATAAAATACAATATGAAATGATCAAATTATTAGCAGGGGATAAGCAAAACTTATGTGTAGTAGGTGATGATGACCAGTGCATATACCAATGGAGGGGTGCTGACATTTCAAATATTCTGGACTTTGAGAGGGACTACAAAGGTGCAAAATTAATAAAACTTGAACAAAACTATAGATCTACAGAGAGTATACTGGCAGCCTCTAACTGCGTTATCGAAAACAACAGTCAAAGAAAAGGTAAGAAACTATGGACCGATAAAAAAGGCGGTAAACTTCCAATATATCAAAGACTTGATAGCGAAAGAGGTGAAGCAGAGTATGTGGCGCAAGAAATATGCAGAATTAAAGATGAAATGAACTCATATAAAGATTTTGTAATACTATATAGAACAAACGCTCAGTCTAGAACTTTTGAAGAAAGCCTCTCAGCTAGAGGAATTCCTTACAGAGTACTTGGCGGGACTAGATACTATGATAGAAAAGAGATCAAAGACATTATTGCCTATTTAAGGCTTATTCAAAATCCTAAAGATGATTTATCCTTGACTAGGGTTATTAATGAACCTAAAAGAGGAATCGGAGGTAAAACTCTTGAGAATCTTGCCACACTTGCAAGGGTGCGAAGAGAGAGTATTTTTGAAACCCTTCTGGATGATGAGGTTATTGGATCTCTAAGCAAAAAAGCTTATGAGTCAGTGAGAAGCTTTGTAGAAATAGTATATAAGTATAGCGTCGAAAAAGATAACCTTAGAGTCTCGGATATTTTTGAGGGAATTATACGCGATAGTGGATACATCCAAGCTTTAGATGCAAAAGATACGATTGAAAACCAAGGTAGAATAGAAAATATTCTTGAATTAGGGACAGTAATAAAGAACTACGAAGAAAAGGGAGAATTGAGTTTATCTGACTTCTTAGAAAAGGTAGCTTTGATTGCTGAAATAGATAATCATGACGCAGAAGAAGAAGCGGTTACTTTAATGACAATGCATAGTGCAAAGGGGTTAGAGTTTTCAAATGTGTTTGTTGTAGGAATGGAAGATGGACTTTTCCCTGGGTGGAGAAGCCTCGATAGTGAAACTGCAATTGAAGAGGAAAGAAGACTTTGTTATGTAGCCATGACAAGAGCAATGGAAAACCTATGGCTGACAAGTGCGGCATATAGAATGATTTATGGTAATGGTGACTATACAAGAGAATCACAATTTTTAAGAGAAATAGACCCTAAACTGATAACAGGTGACGGGGTTTACATGAAGAAACAAGAAGCTAGGCTTGGAACTAGCATTCCAAATGATGGTATGGGAGGTGCAAGAGAAGACATCCTCAAAGCTGCTAAGAGAAAAGTTACAGCGGCAGCAGCTCCAAAAGAGAGTTTCTTACCAGCAGAAAGGGTAAACCATGGTAAATTTGGACCGGGGACAGTTATATCCATAGAAGGTGGAATAATAACAGTTATGTTCGATGGTGCAGGACAAAAGAAACTTGCAGCAGACCTTGCCCCTCTTAAAAAAATAAACTAATTATAAAGGAGCCTTATGGCTCCTTTTGAAAATGGAGAAGTAATATGGAAAATTTAAAAACTAGAATGATGGAATTGGTGAATTTGTTAAATGAAGCCTCAAAAGCATATTATAAAGATAGTAAAGAAATAATATCAAATTTAGAGTTTGATAAGCTTTACGATGAACTTGTATACTTAGAAGCGAAAACTGGAATAACCTTTGCAAACAGCCCTACAGCGAATGTAGGATATGAAATTCTTGAAAGCCTACCGAAAGAGAACCATGGTAGCAAAATGTTGTCTTTAGATAAAACGAAAGAAATTCCACAGTTGGTGGAATGGTTAAAAGACAAAGAAGGTATTTTATCCTTTAAAGTTGATGGACTTACTATTGTTTTAACTTATGTGGATGGAAAGCTAGAAAAAGCGGTTACACGAGGAAACGGGCTTATAGGAGAAGTAGTAACAAATAATGCAAGGGTATTTAAAAACCTACCACTGAGCATACCTGTAGAGGGAACCTTTGTAATTAGAGGTGAGGCGTATATAGGTTATAAGAACTTTGAAAAAATCAATGAAAACATTGAGGAGGGGAAATATAAAAACCCAAGGAATCTATGTAGCGGATCTGTAAGGCAGCTTAATAATGAAGTAACTAAGAATAGGTTTGTTGAGTTTTTAGGGTTTTCATTAGTATCTCATGAGGGTGATTCTAGAAAAAGCCAGCTTGAATTTGCTGAGTCCTTAGGATTTTCTGTAGTACCATGGAAACTTGTTGATGCAAACAATATTGAAGAGGGGATAAAAAGTTTCACTGAACTTGCAAAGCAAAGTGATATCCCAACAGATGGACTTGTTCTCTCATATGATGATTTGGACTATGGCAAATCTTTAGGTGAAACTGCAAAATTTCCACGTGACTCAATTGCTTTTAAGTGGGAAGATGAAACAGGGGTTACAACTTTAAAAGAAATCGAGTGGAGTCCGTCGCGAACTGGGCTGATAAATCCTGTAGCTATATTTAACCCTGTTGAGCTAGAAGGAACTACTGTCACTAGGGCTTCAGTACATAACATTAGTATACTTAAAGAGTTGAATTTGGTTCCAGGTGATGAGATAGAGGTCTATAAGGCTAATATGATAATTCCACAAATAAGCAAAAATCTGAAAAAAGAGGCTATTCCTGTTGATCAAATAGAAATACCTGCAATTTGTCCGATTTGCAGGCATGAAACAGAAATTAAAAACGATACAGGAGTAGAAGCATTATTTTGTTTGAACCCTTCATGTCCAGCGAAAAAAATAAAAGAGTTTGCTCATTTTGCTAGTAGAGATGCGATGAATATTGAGGGAATGTCTGAAGCTACAATTGAAAGGCTAATTGAGATAAAGGCTTTAACAAACTTACCTGATCTATACAACCTCCCTAGCTATAAAGAGGAAATTGAAAAGATGGAAGGTTTCGGAGAAAAATCTTATGAGAACCTAGTATCTTCTATAGAAAAATCTAAGAGGACAGAAGATTTTAGGTTGTTGTATGGATTAGGAATAGCTGGCATTGGAGTGGCAAATGCTAAGTTAATATTAAAAGAATGCAACTTTGAGTGGGAAGATATAAATAAGGTTACAAAAGAAGAGTTAATAGAGATCAACGGAGTAGGACCAATAATGGCAGAGAGTTTTGTAAATTACTTTGCAAAGGAAGATAATTTAGCGGAACTAAAGGACTTGCTTGGAATTTTGAAAATTGAGAAATCTAATAATGCTATAGATGGAGCAGTTTTTGAAGGAAAAAACTTTGTTATTACAGGGGGCGTAGAAGAGTTTAAAAATAGAAATGAAGTGAAACTTTTTATTGAGAAACTAGGTGGGAAAGTTACAGGAAGCGTTAGCGCCAAAACTAACTACTTAGTGAATAATGATACGGAGTCAAATTCTTCCAAAAATAAAAAAGCGAAGGAATTAGGTGTTGAGATAATTTCTGAGAAGCAGTTAATAGAGCTAGGAAAATAATTAACATAGAAATAGGGGCAAATAGCCCCTGTTTTATTTTCTTTTGCAAATGAAATATGAGATAGCATTGGATAAGGCGACAGCAACAATAGCAGGTAATGGGCTAACTGGAAGAATTAAAACAGTTAGTACTGATAAGAGACGTAGTATAAAGCTTATACTTGCAATTCGTCTCGCTTTTACTAGTGCTCTGCGGCTTAGGGAAATAGTCATAGGTAGTATTGTCAAATCAGAGTTTTCGATTGTAACATCATATTTTCCGATTGAATCAGAGGTTGCATTTACAAGTATTCCCACATCAGCTTTTTTTAGGAGTAGGTCTTCGGTAGTATTTCCAGCTATATAGCTTAAAGTTTCGTTAAGTGCTATCTTCTTTTTAAATTCATTAAGCAAATTTAATTTATCTCTTTGTAATAAATCATAATGAATCTCTTTGACACCAATGGCTTCCTTTAATGTATTTGTGGTTATGTATCTATCTCCTGTAAATATTATGGTGTCATCAATACCTAAGTCCTTAAGTTGCTGGATGCAAGCTTTTGCAGTGCTTTCAACTGTGTTTGCTAAGGCGATACAGCCTAAATAAGCATCTGCGGTTGAAACGTGCATTAGTGAAGATGAGGTATCAAGCACAATATCGCGAAAACCCATTTGACACATTAATTTATAGTTACCTACATATAGCAATTTACTATTGATAATAGTGTTAACACCATGGCCATCAATGAAACGATGACTTGAAATAACTGAGGGGTCAAGTTCGGGAGCGTGCTGCTTTATTGGCTTGGCCATAGGGTGATCGGAATGTATTTCGGCATAGGCTGCTAAATGAATAAGTTCTTCAGCAGGTAGCTTAGAGCTTGTAACAGATTTTATTGTATAATCTTCTTTAGTTAAGACATCGCCTTTATTGAATACAAAAGTTGTACTTTTAGCTATTTTTTCGATTATATCTTTATTCTTAATATAAGTTTTATCTAAGGAAAGTATTTCAATTACTTGGTCAAACATAAAAGAAATGAAAAATAATGAATCTTTGAAGCTACAAATGAGCATTAAAGATAACCCGCCGTAAACAAAATACTCTGAAAGCGGATAGGTACTAATATAAGCGCCGTATATAAAAAGTAAAAAGGAAAGTGATAAAGAAATATTTCTAAAGTATCTGAAAGCTTTTAGATAATGCAGCTCCACATCTCCCTTTTTAACTTTACTTGAATTAGGGATACTTGAGTAGAGCTGTTCTATGCAGGAAGAATAAGTGAACTTCAGAAGCAGAGTTAAGCTCATGATACACAAATCGATAATTCTATTTTCAGTTATTAATAGAACCATTACCGTAAAAACAAATAAAAAATACACCAAATCATCATATATATATGTTAAACTATCTCTATTGCTTGTAATTAGTGCTTTTATTGGTTGGAAAAAAGAATTAAAAATTATTACTACTAAAGAAAAATAGTAATAATATTCACTTGCAAAAAAAGCAAAATATGAGGGGATTTCAAAAGATTGCCCTGCATAAATAGTTAAGATTAAAATAATGGGTACGGCTAACCTAATAGATAGCTTAATATAATTTTCCTTCATGAATAAATCCCTTTCTTACTAGATTATTTTAACATTAATTAAGCTATTTACAAGTAAAAGAAAGAGAAATATGTTAAAATATTAGGTATGAATATGAAAACAAGAAATAATAATAATTTAAATGAAAATTTAAGAGTATCTGCAATTTTTCATAATAAAGAAGAGCAGGTGCCAGAAGAAGTTACGCAAAAAATGTGGATGGTGCTAATTGCAGCCATTCCAGTAGCACTAGTTAGTGGATATATTTTTGGTATGAATGTATACTTGATTATGGGCTTATCCATTTTATTTTGCGTTGTTTTTGAAGGAATCTTTAACAAACTCACACATATAACAGCAGATAAAAAAGATATTAGTCCTGTGATTACAGGGCTACTTTTGGCGTTTTTGCTACCAGCAAACATTCCAATTTATGTATTAATTACAGGGTGCTTTGTCTCTGTTATTGTAATTAAAAAAATATTGGGAGGTCTTGGGCACAATATGATTAATCCTGCACTTGGCGGTTGGCTATTTTTAATGAGCATTTTCCCAGTAGAAATGAATAACTATCCAAATACGGCAGTATCAAGTGTTATTACTGAAGAAGCAGCAATGACTCCGTGGCAGATGATAATTAGCGGTAATGAAATACAATTGCCATCAAATATTGAGATGTTTCTAGGATTTGTTCCTGGAGGTCTTGGTACTGTTAGTGCAGTAGCTATAATAGCAGGTGGAATCTTCCTATTAGTTAAAAAAGTTATAAGCCTGATTGTGCCACTAGTTTATATAATATCGGTTTGTGGATTTTCTTTTGCCTTTGGGATTAACCCAGTTTTTCAAATCACATCAGGAATAATTTATTTTGTTGCCTTCTTCGCCCTTGGTGATCCTTCGACAATGCCTAATGAACCACTAAGGAAAGGTCTTTCTGCGTTCTTTTGCGCTTTGGTAACAGTTCTAGGAATGGTGTCTGAGGCTCCAATTGAAAGTGCACTACTGGCAGTAATAATACTAAATATATTTAGTACATATATAGATCAATTAGAAAATAGAAACTTAAATTTAGATAAAAAAATAAAATTCAATTTAGTAAAAAGGGTAGAACGTACAGATGAACAATAAAAAAGCAATTAACACAATAATATCGGTTTTAATCTTAATTTGCTTGACGGGAAGCTTAGTCTTTGCAACTTATTCAATCAATGAGAGTTTAAAACCCAAATATACAGAAAACGAGATAGCTTTGTTTAGTGATATCGCATCAGAGTTACTTCCTGATAGTGGAAATTTTGTTCCATATGCTAGAGAGAGCTTAGTAGGGATAAATAAATGTTACATTTCTGAAAATGGAACAGGAATGGTGACTTTATCAAATATTATTTCAGAAGGAATGGAGTTTGAAATATATGTAGGCGTTAATGCGGAAGGAATGATTACAGGAATAGAGGTTCAAGGTAACGACTTTGAAAAGAACAATTTAAGTACAGTTATTACGGATGACTATTTGAAAGAGTACATTGGTGTTATAGAGCTTAATGAAAATAATTTAGAAGAGTACATCGACATAGAAGTTAAAGAAGAGGCAAGAGTTCTTTCTGAAAGCATATACCAAACAGCAAAATTAGCACTTAAGCAATACGGAGAAATATATGAATAAATTAAGTTTATTAACAACAGGAATTTTTAGAGAGAACCCACTGCTTATTATGGCAATGGGGATTTGTCCTGCTCTATTAATTGCCAAAACAGCGCAGTTTGGCATTGTATTTGGTGTAAGCACATTATTGGTTTTAACCATTTCAAGTATAGTGCTTAATATTTTCAAGTCTGTAATAGTAGATAAACTTGAAACTCCAATTATTGTAGTACTAGTTTCGGGTCTAACATCCATAGTAGCCATACTATTAAAAGGGTATTACCCTGTAGTTTATGAAGACATTGGAAATTATTTACCGTTAATAGCAGTTAACTGTATCGTGCTAGAATCATTAACTTTTTTCCCAAGAAACCATACTTTCTTTGAAACCACATTAAAAAGTGTGGGAGTAGGTACAGGTTATTTGTGGGTGCTGGTTTTAGTTGGGGGAATAAGGGAACTTTTAGCTTCAGGAACTTTTTTTGGAGAAGAAGTTTTTATTGTGGCAGAGCAGGGAGGATTTTTTGCTCAGCTGCCAGGGGGACTGCTTGTTTTAGGTACGTTAATGGCATTCTCTAACTGGATTAGTAGAAAAATAGTTAGGAGGGGCACATGGAAATAAATGAAATAATTATTATGATATTGACCATGGTTTTTGTTACAAACATTGTACTAACAGATGGACTTGGAGTCTGCCCAACTATTTCATATAATAAAAAGAAAGCTATACCTGTTGGAATTATTGTTACTACTGCAATGATAATAGTTAATTTAATCATTTATCCAATTCAAAACTTCTTAATTAATCCTTATGAAATCGAATATCTGGAAGCTTTAATTTATGTCCCTATTGTTTTTTTTGTTGGTTGGGCTTTGAATAATATAATGGAGAGAGTTGCACCTAAGGCAAAAAATGATTTAGGTTGCAGTTTTAAACTAATAACAGGAAATTGTGCAGTTTTGGGATTGACACTAATGATATTTGAAAGCAACAGTGGACTTTTAGAGGTAATTGCCACTTCACTAGGTGCAGGACTAGGGTTTACTTTCGCACTTATTTTATTCTCTGCCGCAAAAATTAAAATTGAATCTGAACCACTTATCCCAGAGGCTTTTAAGGGGGCACCGATTCAGTTGTTTGCACTGGGTATAATAGCATTGATTTTCTCAACTATGGCGCAAGTCATACAAGGTTTATTGCAGCTATTCTTCGTGTAAGATGTATTGCTACTAAAGGGTAGATGATGAAAAAATTAATATTTTAGGTGCCAAGTATTTTAAATTTAACTGGCACCTTTTTAGTTATGATATAAAAAGGGGGAATTTTGTTATTTCACAATTCCCCCTTTTGTTTTTTTTAAGATAGACAATTTGCTTATTGGTAAATTGGATATTTATCAGTAAGTTCTTTTACTATAGATTTTCCTTTTTCTATTAAAGCCTCTCTTTCACTGTCACTTTTATTATGAGCTGAAATAATAATATCCATTGCCTCAGCAACCTTAATCATATCTTCTTCTACTAGACCTCTAGTTGTAAGCGCTGGTGTTCCAATTCTGATACCACTAGTAACCATTGGTTTCTCTGTGTCATTTGGAATTGAATTTTTATTGCAAGTAATATGGCCTTCCCAAAGAATTTGCTCGGCGTCCTTACCTGTGATGTTTTTAGGTCTTAAATCAACTAGTATTAGATGATTGTCAGTACCTCCAGATACTAGATCAAAGTTTCTCTCAATTAGTGCATTAGCAAGAGCTTTTGCATTTGCAACCACCTGCTTTTGATAATCAATAAATGATGGCTCTAGAGCTTCTTTAAAAGCAACAGCTTTAGAAGCAATTGTATGCATCAAAGGGCCACCTTGAGTTCCAGGGAAAATAGACTTGTTAAAGTTAAGTTCTTTATTCACAGCCTCGCTTGATAATATCATGCCACCTCTAGGACCTCTCAGGGTCTTGTGAGTTGTTGTTGTGCTTACATGAGCATATGGAATTGAGCTTTCATGAACGCCTGCTGCAATAAGGCCAGCGATGTGTGCGATATCTGCCATAAAGTAAGCTCCTACCTTATCTGCAATTTCTCTGAATTTTTTAAAATTAATTTTTCTAGCATAAGCGCTACCACCAGCAATAATAAGCTTTGGTTTGTGCTCTAAGGCAAGTTTTTCTACCTCTTCATAGTCTATATATCCATTTTCATCTAAACCGTATGAAAGAGCGTTATAGTACATTCCAGAAATGTTTACAGGGCTACCATGTGATAGATGACCACCGCTATCTAGTGAAAGTCCAAGAAAAGTGTCTCCTGGTTTTAATATTGCATAGAAAACTGCAGAATTGGCCTGTGCTCCTGAATGAGGCTGAACGTTTACATACTCACAGCCAAATAGTTTTTTTGCTCTCTCGATAGCTAAGTTTTCAGCTACATCAACAAACTCACAGCCACCGTAGTATCTTTTACCAGGATAACCTTCAGCATATTTATTAGTTAGGGGGCTTCCAAGAGCAGCCATTACAGCCTTACTTACAATATTCTCTGAAGCAATAAGCTCAAGATGGCACTTTTGCCTATTTAACTCATCCTCTATGGCATTTGCAATATCTATATCCGTATTCTTTATTTCGTCAAAACTATACATTAAACGTCTTCCTCCTTTTTATAATAATCTAACTCTGATTATAATAACTCCACCCTAGAATTATACCATAAAATACGTTATAATTACTTATGTGCTTTTAAAATTTGAGCACAAAATAGCAAATATTATTTAAAAAAACTAAGAGGAAGGTAAATAAAATGCAATCAAAAACAACTAAGCTAATTATGACGGCCCTACTGATGGGGATAGTGGTAGTGTCAATAATGTTCATAAAGCTACCGATTCCACTTACTCAAGGGTATGTACATCTTGGTGATGGAATGATTTTATTAGCAATGCTAATTCTAGGATGGAAGTATGGTGCGGTGGCAGGAGGCCTAGGTGGGGCGCTTGCAGATGTGTTAAGCGGATATGCAGTGTGGGCACCATGGACACTTGCCTTAAAGGCTATAATGGTAATAGTTGCAGGATTAATAATTGAAAAATTACCAATTAAAAGCAACGGAATTATGGTTTTTGCGATGATTATGGGAGGAATTCTTATGGTAGCAGGATACTACGTTGCAGAAGGTGTTCTTTACGGAAACTGGGTGTCACCTATGATTGCAGTACCCTGGAACGTTGGACAGGTGATTGTAGGGATTGCACTTGCTATGACAGTTGCTTTTGCTTTATCAAATACAAGCCTTAGAAGTCAATTTGAGTATCCTGTAATTAAGAATAAAAGAGCAGCAGATGCATAAACTAGAATGCTAATAGATTCTAGAGGAGGTGAAATAATGAGGAAAGTAGTATTATATATTGCACAGAGCCTCGACGGGTATGTGGCAGATGCAAATGGTGGAGTAGAGTGGCTAGGAGGAGATGGATCTGATTCAAAAAACCTAGGTGGTTATGATGACTTTATCAAAGAAGTCGATACAGTTATACTAGGTTATAAGACATATGATCAAATTGTCAATGAACTTTCACCAGAAACTTGGCCATATACTGGCAAAAAAAGTTATGTGTTTACGCGAAAAATAATAAAAAATCAGCCAGAAATTTTCTTTACAGATAAAGATCCTAAAGATGTAATTCTAGAATTAAAAACAGAAGAAGGCAAGGATATATGGATTTGTGGAGGGGCTACACTAGCGGACTACCTGCTAAAAGAAGGGGTTATTGATAGAGTTCATATAACTGTAATACCAACGATTTTAGGTGAGGGAATAAGGCTATTTACAGGAGATAAAAAGGAGGAAAAGTTAAGACTTCTTTACACTACTTCATATAATGGTATGGTGGATTTGGTTTATGAAAAACGAGAATAAAGATATACACGAATGATGAATTAAGAAAATGTTAAAAAAACTTTCTAAAAAGTGTTGACAGATACACCTATAGGTGGTAAGATAGTTCTTGTGCCGCTCATAAGGGCGGCACATAAATGATGTGGCGGTGTAGCTTAGTTGGCTAGAGCGTCCGGTTCATACCCGGAAGGTCGGTGGTTCGAATCCACTCGCCGCTACCACAAATATGGGCGCATAGCTCAGCTGGGAGAGCACCTGCCTTACAAGCAGGGGGTCATA
>CAYJFM010000005.1:0-63813 GCA_964369805.1 uncultured Oscillospiraceae bacterium | reverse complement strand
GGAGATACTACTGGGTCAGCAAGTTCCCAAATCTTTCCTACTGGATCTTTAAAAGCTCCATCTCCATAAACCATAACTTCAACTTCTTTACCTGTTTCTGCTTTGATCTTAGCTTGAATGCTTTCGCAAAGTCCTGTACAGTCATTCGGGAATAATTTAACTGTTGTTTCTGTAGCCTTGTTAGAACCTAGAATACCATACTTTGTGTTAAATCCACTTCCTGAAACGCTTTCATTTAGTATATCGTCCATACCTATAGCAACTTTAGCTCCACCTTCTTTTAGAAGTCTTTTGCTTCTGTCTTTTGTATGTGTATCGCAAGTAATTACTGCATCTGTATAAGCTAAAACAGCTTTTGGATTGTTAGCAAAAATAACTTCAACTTCTGCGCCTTCTTCTTTAATTAAGTCAACATAGTATTGAACATAATCAACTTGTGTAAATGGGTGAACTGGTTTGCCAAAAAGCTCAACGAATTGGTCGTAAGTAAGAACATCGCTGTATGGATTAACTCCTTTTTCATCGATTAAGTCAAGGTCTACCAGGTGGTTTCCAACTTCATCACTTGGGTATGCAAACATAAGTACAACTTTTTTAGCTCCTTTAGCAATACCTCTTAGGCATATTGCGAATCTGTTTCTACTTAGTATTGGGAAAATAACTCCTATTGTTTCTCCACCAAGCTTCGCTTTAACATCTTCAGCAATTTGGTCTGTTGTCGCGTAGTTTCCTTGTGTTCTTGCAACTACAGCTTCTGTGATGGCAACTACATCTCTGTCTTGAATTGAATACTCTCCTGCTTTTTCTGCATTTAATACAACATCAGTTACGATTTTTTCAATATCGTCTCCCTCTCTAACTATTGGTGCTCTCATTCCACGAACTACTGTGCCAACTAATCTTTCCATTTATTATTCCTCCTGTTTTGCAACAAAATATATTTATCATTTTTTTATAAGCAAAATTAATATCTTATTGATTTTTCACTTACTTTATCATTATACCCCTATTCATTTTAAAAAACAAGAAAAACTATGTTTTTTCTTGTTTTTTCTTGTTTTTCATACTCGCAAGCATTCATCGTTCGTAATTTAGCCATTTTATTTAGTTTTTTTCGTTTTAAAGTTCGTGTTTTAATCGCTTCCACCTTTGTTTTTCATCATATTTTCTATAGGAAATAGCATCATCTTATAAAATATAGCAATTTTCACATAATATGTTATAATTGAATAAAAAGGGTTTTAAAGGAGGATATTATGAAATTCTATATTACAGATGCTTTTACAGAAACAGTTTTTGGTGGAAATCCTGCTGGCATAGTTATACTTAATGAGGGGATGGATTTTCCAGAAGAAGAGTTAATGATAAAAACTGCAGCAGAGCTTCGGTACTCAGAGACTGTTTTTATCAAAGTATTAGGAGATAATGTTTTTCACCTTAGGTATTTTACTCCAACTGACGAGGTAGGTCTTTGCGGTCATGCTACAATCGCAGCCTTTCATACTCTTAGCGAAGAAGGATTTCTCGACAGTGAGCTTCCTTGTATTAACCGCACTATGTCAGGCGACTTAAATGTAGATATAAATGATGAGATGGTTTATATGGATATGGCAGATCCTCAACTAATTAAGGTTATTACCGACATAGACATGCTCAATGAACTTTACGAGGCGCTTGGAATTGAGTATGAAAACATAATAGTTGAAACAACCTTAGGTGCAGAAAGCCTCATATATCCAACTATCGTATCCACTGGTCTACCTGACATTATACTTCCTGTAAAGGATCATAATACTTTATCTGAAATATCTCCTGATTATGATAAGCTTACATCACTATCAATTAACTATGACGTTGTTGGAGTGCATGCGTTTGCACTACCACATAAGCACGAAAATAAAGTTTTGCATTTAAAAGAACTTCTTGATTTCAAATCAATATTTGGAGATGAGAGCCACAGTGATGACACAAAACTTAAAACAACTGCTTATTGCAGAAATTTTGCACCTTTATACGAGATCTATGAGGAAGCAGCAACTGGCACTGCTAGCGGTGCGCTAACTTATTATTTAAAAAAGGTTAATGTCATAGACAAAAACAGTAAATGCTCATTCATCCAAGGGATCGAAATGAATCGTCCCTCAAATATTGTTTCAATAATTGAAACCGACGGTGAAGGTAAATCTAAAATAAAAATTGGTGGTTCTGCTGTGATTTTGGCCTCTGGCGAAATCAACATAGAATAATTTTCACATATAGGTTTCAGACCTTTAGCATAATATATCCTCCGCTTTTTTCGCGGGGGATTTTTAATGCAAAATAGAGCCCATATTTGGGCTCCATTCACTATTTTGTAATATTATTGGTAGGTTATCTTTTTCTTCTTACCCCGCCGGATTTTACATTTATTCGCACCTCTGCTTTTTTTATAGCAGATCTTGCAGCTTCCATTTCCTCTGGATTATGAGCTGTTTCTGTTGATAACCAGTACTCAGCCCTCTCTTTTTCACTTAAAGATCTATCCACGTCAATGTCGTCTGCCCATAAAGCAGCATCCGTATAGATAATAACATTATCCCTTACGTCTACATATCCACCAGAAACTGCAGCTACTCTAAATTCTGTAGAGCCAGCTTCTTTTACCCAGAGTTCTCCAACTGCAAGTAACTTTGTAGCCCAAATATGCCCAGCCATAAAAGCTTCATCTCCATTTAAGGTTCTGACAATTACCATCTCTACATCGCCTTTATAAAATCGCCTAGAAGGTGTGATAACCTCTAAGTTAATCGATCTAGCCATTTTTCGCCTCTTTATATTTCTGCACCGCGTCTTCAACTCCACCGCACATTAAGAAATATTGCTCTGGAATTTCGTCGTGCTTACCCTCAAGAATCTCTTTAAAACTTCTTACTGTTTCTTTCATAGGTATATATTTACCTTCTAGTCCAGTAAATTGTTCTGCTACTCCAAATGGTTGTGACATAAATCTTTGAATTTTTCTAGCACGATTTACCACTAGTTTGTCTGTATCCGAAAGTTCATCCATACCTAAGATAGCAATAATATCTTGAAGATCTTTATATCTTTGTAATACCTCTTGTACCCCTCTAGCTACTCTATAGTGGTCTTCCCCAATAATCCTTGGGTCCATAATTCTAGAAGTAGATTCTAGAGGATCCACCGCTGGATATATACCTAACTCCGTAATAGCTCTGTTTAGTACAGTTTTTGCGTCAAGATGAGCAAAAGCTGTAGCTGGAGCAGGGTCAGTTAAGTCATCTGCTGGCACATAGATGGCTTGCACTGATGTGATAGAACCTTTTTTGGTTGATGTAATTCTTTCCTGTAGTGCTCCCATTTCTGTAGCAAGTGTCGGTTGGTATCCTACTGCAGATGGTACACGCCCAAGTAGTGCAGATACTTCTGAACCTGCTTGAGTAAATCTAAAAATATTGTCGATGAAAAGTAGGACATCCTGACCTTCTTCATCTCTAAAGTGCTCTGCCATTGTAAGTCCTGTTAGAGCAACTCTCATTCTAGCACCTGGTGGTTCGTTCATCTGTCCAAACACCATTGCTGTTTTATCAATTACTCCTGAATCTATCATTTCATGATAAAGGTCATTACCTTCCCTTGTTCTTTCTCCTACGCCTGCAAACACTGATAGACCACCGTGCTCTTTTGCAATATTTCTAATAAGTTCTTGGATAAGAACTGTTTTTCCTACTCCTGCTCCTCCGAATAGACCTACTTTACCACCTCTTGTATATGGAGCAATAAGGTCTATAACCTTAATTCCTGTTTCAAATACTTGAGTAGTCGTATCTTGATCTTCAAAGGCTGGAGCTTTTTTGTGAATTGGCTCCAGTTTAGCTGTTTCTGGAGCTGGCTTATTATCAATAGGCTCTCCAATTACATTAAACAGTCTTCCAAGTACTTCTTGCCCTACTGGTACACTAACTGGTTTCCCAGTAGATACCGCTTCAATTCCTCTAGTTATACCATCTGTTGATGAAAGAGCAACGCATCGTACAACATCATCTCCAATATGCTGTGCAACTTCCGCTACAATCTTTCTATCTTCATGGGTAATTTCTATAGCACTTAATAGCTCTGGAATTTCTTCAGCCTGAAATTTAACATCTATTACAGGCCCTATAATTTGCTGAATTTTTCCCTTATACACTACATTACCTCCTAAGTATCTTTTGCACTAGTTCTGTGCATCTGATCCTGCTACAATTTCTATAATTTCGTTAGTTATCGCTGTTTGTCTTGCTCTATTATAGAACAATGAAAGCTCTTCTAACATTTCTTTGGCATTATCTGTTGCAGCTTCCATTGCTATTCTACGCGCTGCATGCTCGCAAGTTGCTGATTCTACAATGGCGCCATATACTGACATTTCCAAATATTTTGGAACTAAGTAGTTGAACACCTCTTCTATAGAAGGTTCGTAGTCTACTTCTTTCTCCTGCTTAATTATCTCCGGAGATTTTTGCACCGCAATTGGCAAAAGCCTTTCATTTTTTATTTTCATTTCTATTGGACTTATGTACGAAGTATAAATTAAAACGATTTCATCAATTTCTTTTTCTTTGTACATTTGAATAAGTGGCTTACACATATCTTTTACTTCTAAAAATGAAACATTTTCTGGCGGTGCTTCATAATCAACTTCGATGTTATATCCTCTTTTTTGAAAATAATCTCTCCCCTTTGTTCCGACTGCAATGATTACAGGTGGTTCAGGGTCTGATAAAATTTCCCTTTCAGCTTCTTTAATTACATTAGTATTAAAGCTTCCACAAAGCCCTCTACAACTTGTAACAATTACATAAGCAGTTGTTACAATTTCTCTATTTCCCTCTAAGTATTCATCAGGAACTTCAGATGCGTTGTTAAAGATTTCGGCAATTGATGCTGATATAAAGTGAGTATTTGCATGTGATTTTTCAAAAATCTCTTTTGCTTTTCTTAGTTTTGCAGCAGAAACAAGCTTCATAGCGTTAGTAATGTGTTCCATACTATTAACGCTTTTTATTCGTCTTTTTACCTCTTGAATATCCCCTGAAGCCATCTACCTTCTCCTATCTTATTATCTACTTTTAATATATTCTTTAATCCCAGCAATAAGTTCTTTTTCTGTTTCAGCAACAATACTACCTTCTGCTACAATAGATTTTCCAACTTGTGGATAATATGTATCCATGTAACTGTATAGCTCTTTTTCGAAGTCTTGAATTTCTTCTACAGGAATCTCTTTTAGATATCCATTAATTGTTGCGTATAGAATCATAACTTGGTGATGAACTTCAATTGGAGAATATTGTGGTTGTTTTAGAATTTCCATCAAAATTCTTCCGTGGTCAAGTCTAGCCCTAGTATCAGCATCTATATCTGATCCAAATTGTGAGAAGCTTGCTAGTTCTCTATATTGAGCAAGTTCCATCCTTACTGGTCCTGATACTTTTTTCATCGCTTTAATTTGAGCGTCTCCACCTACTCTGGATACAGAGATACCTGCATTTATCGCTGGTCTTTGCCCAGAGAAGAACAATTCAGTTTCTAGGAAAATCTGTCCATCTGTAATAGATATTACATTTGTAGGAATATATGCAGATACATCGCCAGCTTGAGTTTCGATAATAGGTAGAGCTGTCAGAGACCCTGCTCCTTTTTCATCTGAAAGTTTAGCTGCTCTTTCTAGAAGACGACTGTGAAGATAGAAGACATCCCCTGGGTAAGCTTCTCTACCTGGCGGTCTTCTTAATAGTAGCGACATCGCTCTATATGCTACAGCATGTTTTGATAAGTCATCATAAACAATTAGCACATCTTTTCCTTTGTTCATAAAGTACTCACCGATAGCACAACCTGCATAAGGCGCAATATACTGTAATGCAGGTACATCACTAGCTGTTGCAGATACTACTATAGTGTAATCCATTGCATCACTTTCAGTAAAAGTCTGTACCATTTGTGCAACTGTTGAATTCTTTTGTCCAATAGCTACATAAATACAGATAACATCTTTTCCTTTTTGGTTAAGAATTGTATCAACAGCAATAGCAGTCTTACCTGTTTGCCTATCTCCGATAATTAACTCTCTTTGACCTTTACCGATCGGAATCATAGAGTCAATGGCTTTAACCCCTGTTTGCAGCGGTTGTTTTACCGACTGTCTATCAAGCACCCCTGGCGCTGGGCTTTCAATAGGCATATATTCAGTACTACTGATTTTTCCTTTGCCATCAATTGGTTGCCCAAGTGCATTTACTACTCTTCCAATTACATCGTCCCCTACTGGAACTTCTACTACTCTTCCTGTTGGCTTAACAATGTCACCTTCTTTAATGCCACTGTCAGAACCCATAATTACAGCCCCTACGTTATCTTCTTCAAGGTTAAGTGCCATACCATAAGTTTCGTTTGGAAATTCAATTAGTTCTCCAACCATACAGTTTTGTAAACCATAAACTCTAGTAATACCGTCACCTACTTGAAGAACAGTTCCAAAGTCGGAAACATTAAGCTGCTTATCGTAGTTTTTAATTTGCTCTTTTATGACTGCTCCAATTTCTTCTGGTCTCAAATTCATAGAGCCTGCCTCCATTTCTATTAATTACAACTAATCATTATTTGATTAACTAACTAACTCTTTCATCATTGTTTCAATTCTTGATTTAATTGAAGCATCTATAATCTTACCATTAATTAATATTTTCATGCCTCCAATTAAAGATGTATCAATTTCTTGAGTTAGTTTTACATTTTCTCTTAGTAATTTTCCAGTTTCTTCTTCTACTTTCATAAGTTGTTCTTCTGAAAGTTCTTTTACTGTATACACAGTCCCAGTGCCTAAGCCCTCTGCTTCGTATACAAGTTTTTCAAACTGGTCAATTATTTTGATGAAATGAGAGATTCTTCTCTTATCCACCAAAACATATAAGAAGTTTTCTAGTTCCTTAGAGATTCTCCCTTCAAAAACACTTTTAATTATCTTCTTTTTTTCTTCTGCTGCAATCGTTGGATCATTAATTAGCATGAAGAAACCAGGTTGGCTCGAAAGAATCTCTCTTACCTCTTTTGCCTCTTCTAACAATACATTTACCTTCCCAAGCTCTTTTGCGGCATCATATAGTGCCTGGCCGTAGGTAAGGTTTACACTTAACTCTTCCATTTAGCACTTCCTACTTCCTCAATAACTTGATTGATAATTCTATCTTGGTTAGCTGGGTTTTTCATCTCTTCTTTGACAATTCCCTCTGCTGCCAAAATAGCAAGCATACTAATTTCATTTTTCATTTCTTCGACTGCTTTTAGTCTCATTCTGTCAATTTCTTCTTCTGCATTTAGAATAAGCTTATTGGCTTTTTCATTAGCATCATCTAGAATTTCTTTTGCTCTTGTATCAGCCTTTGATTTAGCTGCCTTAACAATTTCTTTTCCTTCTGCTTCTGCTAATGCAATTTTCTTTTCATATTCTTCTAGTCTTGCTTCCGCTGCCTTGTTGGACATTTCTGCGCTATCAAAAGCTCCTTGAAGACTAGATTCTCTTTCCTTCATAAAGTTGTGTACCTTTTCGAAGAATTGCTTTTTTAGAATAAGGAAAAGTACCAATAGCGTGATCATTACCATAACCGTAGTCCAGTTAAAACTTAATATATCTGCGGTTAGAGTAGGTCCAGCTGATGCGCTTAATACATTATTCAGCATTAAATTTATTGGTCCCATTGGCGTCTCCTTTAACTGTCCCTACCTTTTATAGGAATGGGTTAGCAACTAATAGCATAATCGAGATAATGAATGTGAAAATCCCAGTTGTTTCAGTTACCGCTTGACCTACAAGCATTACTTGCATGATATCTGATTTTGCTTCAGGTTGTCTTGCTACACCTTCAACACCTTTACTCGCTACCATCCCTTGTCCAATACCAATACCTAGCGCTGCAATACCAATACCTAATGCTGCTCCTAATGCTGATAGTGCAAATACCATATCTCCCATAATAATTTACCTCCTGTTAAATAATTATAATTTTAGTCTTTCGACTATAGTGACTTATTCGTTGTTCCTTATTGAACAACTTAGTTTTTCGCAAAATTGCGTATAACGGTTGTTGCTTTTAGCAACTGCATTGTAATCTTACAATGCTAATATATTAATTAGTGAGAATCCTCATGGCCTGGAGCCACTGCCATCTCAATACTAATAAATACCATGGTTAACATTACAAATATAAATGATTGTAATACTGGTTCGAAAACGTCGAAAAATAGATTTGCCGGTAATGGAATTACTGCTTGAAAAATTGGAATTGTTAATCCCAGCATATCTGAGCCTGCGTGCAGTCCTTCAAAAAGAAGTTCTATTACAATAAATCCTGCAAGAATATTCCCAAAAAGTCGGAAAGCTAATGAAACTGGGAAAGAAATTTGCTCGATTATCTTTAGTGGAAACATAAACGGATATGGATCACACATTTCTTTGAGTTTTCCCTTAACTCCATGGGATACTATTGCCTGCCTCTGAATTAATACAAAGGTTATGATTGCTACTGCAAAAGTCATATTTACATCTGCTGTCATCGGTCTTTCATGTAACATTCCAAGCATACTTCCTAGAACTAAGAAAAGAAATAATGTCCCTATATATGGGGCATAACCACTAGCTTTCTTGCCCATTGTATCCTCAACCAGTTTGTAAATGCCAGATACTAGCATTTCCGCCCAAAATTGTTTACCTTTTGGAATCTTCTCCATTCTGCTGGTTGACCACTTAGCTAGAATTATTAATACAATGGCTACCCCTATGGCATTAATAACGGTCTCTGTTATGAATATGCCCGAGTCTCCGAACATAACAACTATTTTAGGGCCTATATCCACTATTGCACCTCCTTGTAACTTATAATTAAAATAACTTATTTCACATTCCTTCTAAGCAAAGGTTGTAAAAGTACATTACACTCTTAACAACATCTACGCTCTCTATAAAGCCTTTGTTCTTTGCATTGATGGTTTAATTGCATGTATGTAAAATATTGCAATTTGAACTGTGAAAAAACCAATTGCACAGCCAGCTCCCATTGTATAGTTTTGCATAATAGCTAGTGCAAATACTCCACCATAAAGGGCAAACCTTATTACCATGCTTATCATTGTAAGAAATGGATTCTTTTTTTCTAAAGACATCTCTGTTGTAATTGTCATTATTGTAAAATTGACAATTGACACTGCAGTCCCGCCTAAAAGTCCTATGGTAAAATCCCAGTTAAGCCCCAATACTAATATTGAAACTACCTCTGCTATGAGAGCTAATACTAGTGCTACTAAGATGATGCTACGTCTAAATTTTTCCATTTTATTATCCTGTCCCTTTCCAATTACTGTTCATTATATACTTTTAAAATCAAATGTAAAGAAAAATATTTCATTTTTTAGCTTTTTTCTTAACTTTTTCTTAACTTTTACATTTTAAATTATATTCAATGCCCATATTTGTATTTTTTTTACTTTAATTCAATTTTTTCCGTTCCTTACAATCTTTTGTAAATGTTGAAATTTAGGGATTTGTACAAAAAAAAGGCACAATTTAAAATTCTGCCTTTTTCTTTCTTGTCAATATGCATTCATGAAATAAATTTCATTATTTTGCTTAATTCTCCTAATTATAGGTACTAATTTGATAGTTTTTAGAATTTTCATGCTTTATTTTTTAACTAATTTGCTTTATGCCTTTTCTTTTCAAATTTTGTTATTTTTGAAATAGTATTACTTTTAAACCTGCTTCTTTTAACATCTCTGTAGCAAGTTCATCTGGATATCCTTCATTTACGATTATCTTGCTTATTCCCGCATTGATTATCATTTTGGCACATATTACGCAAGGTTGATGGGTAACATACATTACCCCTCCCTCAATACTTTGTGCCAATGTTGCAGCTTGAATTATTGCGTTTTGTTCTGCATGAAGAGCCCTGCAAAGCTCATGCCTCTCTCCTGAAGGTACATTTAACTTCTGTCTAAGGCAACCTCCTTTTTCTTCGCAGTGAGGTACATTTTTAGGTGCGCCGTTATATCCGGTTGCAACCACATGTTTATCCACTACAATTGCTGCACCAACTTGCCTTCTTAAACAGGTAGATCTTTTTGAAGCTAACTTAGCCATTTCCATAAAATACTCATCCCAGCTTAGTCTATCCATAATTATTCCTCCTCGTACACTTATACTAAAAAATTATTTCTTTCAAATAGAGCCCCGCGGCTGGAGCCGTATGCCCTGCTGCATTTCTTTCCTTTGCTTCAATAATCCTAGTCATGTCTGCACCATCAATTTTTCCGCTACCTACGTCCACCAGTGTGCCTGCAATTATTCTAACCATATTATATAAAAATCCATCACCTGTAACAGAAATATCTATAAATCTCTTTCTTTCACCAAAGAAATCCGTTGGCGAAAGCATTCCTCCCATTTCAGTATCATTTTCTAGTTCCCAAACTTTTATGTCAACTTTAAATACTGTCCTTACAGTTGTTAGCATCTTTGTAATGCTAGCACTTTGAAAAGATGCAAAATCGTGAGTCCCCTCAATTGCACTTGCGGCAGCCTTCATTTTTTCTACATCTAGTTTCTTTTTTACTTGATAAAAATAATCTACTGCAAAAGGACTTTCTTCCACCCCTTCTATTATTCTATACACATAGGTCTTCTGTTTGCTGCCAAATCTTGCATGAAAGTCCATAGAAACTTCCTCAGCGCTAAGGATTCTAATATCAGCTGGTAGCCTGCCATTCACAGCAATTTTTATTCTCTCAAGTGGAATGGGAACTGTACATATAAAGTTAGTTTTATACTCTATAGCATGTACTCCCGAGTCTGTCCTACTACTTCCTACAAGCCTTAAGCTATCCATTCCTAAAGCATTTTTTATGGCATTCTCCAAAGTTTCCTGAATTGTTGGGGCATCAATTTGTTTTTGCCATCCACAGTACTTTGATCCATCATATTTTAATTTTAATAATATATTTCTTTCCATAGTAACTTCTACCCAAAATTCCTGTTTGTTTCACACAATAAGCTATATTCCAAAAGCTAGTAAGTTTGGCGTAAGGCCATATGCCATTATAAAAATAATGTAAAGGCCACATGCCCCACAAAAAAATTGTCCTACTGGGCTTTCATCTTTCAAGCCCAGCTTCTTTCTTCCGATTTTAAAAACACTTACCAGTGCGCCTAGAATAAAGCCCGCACAAATTATTATGATTACTCCTTCTGCCCCTGTAAGCAAGCCTATTATTCCACATAACTTTATATCACCAAAACCAAGTGATTCTCTTTTAAATATCATCTTAGTGAGTATCCCTATAAAGAGCATTATTCCAAAGCCTACTGCCGCACCTACTAACTGAAGGGTTATGCTCTCCCCTTGATCCACATAATATGGAACAAAGCCAACTCCTATTACAGCCAAAAGTATCAAAAATTGATCTGGAATAATCATATACTTAATATCACTAATTGCTATTTCCAAAAGAACCCATAGAGCACAGAGGGCGGGTATTGCAAAAATTACATCAACCAAAAGTAGGCTCATTCCAACAGCTGTAAAGAGGCTAGTAAAAATCCACTTATATGGCAAGCTTTTTATTCTTTGAACAGAAGGATCTTTTAGTTCTTCGCTAGGTATTTCGCCATAATCAGTAAGCCAACTAGCAGGTAGCTTATTGAAAATATAAACTGCACTATGTCCAAATATAACACCCAGGCATACGCTAACTGCTGCACTAATTAGAATTTTTATCACTTCATCTAACATAACGGTGCTTCTTTCTTATTTAGTAAACTTAAATGAACTTTTTTGCCCAACAATTTTATTAAACACTAAGTCTTCTTCTCCACCTTCTTTATGAAGTTTTGTATCAGCAATATAGTAACCGTGTCTAAAGAACTGGAATGTTTCTCCCTTTTTTGAATCTTTAAGAGCTGGCTCTCCATAACCAAATGTTTCAGTCATTGTAGCTGGGTTTTCTACTTGCTCTCCAGTTGGGTTTCCATCTTCATCAAGCTGGTCCATTAGTAAATAGTCAAAGTTTCTTATCTTTACTTTCACCGCGGTTTTAGCTTCTACCCAGTGAATGGTCCCTTTTACCTTTCTTCCTTCAAAGCCTGATCCGCTTTTTGTTTCTTTATCATATGTGCATAGAAGTTCTTTTATTGAGCCGTCTTCATTTTTTATTACTTCATTACAAGTAATAAAGTATGCTCCCTTAAATCTAACTTCATTGCCTGGAAACAATCTGAAATATTTTTTAACTGGAACTTCCATAAAGTCTTCGCCATCAATAAATAGCTCTCTAGAAAATGGAACTGTTCTATTTCCTTTTTCAGGTGCTTCTTTACTGTTTTCCATTTCAGCTTCTTCTGACTGTCCTTCTGGATAGTTTGTAATTATAACTTTTATTGGATTTTCAACTACATTTCTACTTTCAACCTTTAACTTTAGGTCTTCTCTAATGCAATATTCTAATAGACCAACGTCAACAGTGCTGTTTGCCTTTGCTACACCAATTCTTTCACAAAAATCTCTAATAGCCTCAGGAGTATATCCCCTTCTTCTTAACCCAGCAATAGTTGGCATTCTTGGGTCGTCCCAGCCATCTACTAAAGCATCGTCTACCATTTTCTTTAGGTATCTCTTGCTCATTACAGTATTTGTCAAATTAAGTCTAGCAAATTCAATTTGCTTCGGCGGGGTTTCCCACCAACCAATTTCTCTTAATGTCCAGTCATATAACGGCCTGTGATCTTCAAATTCCAAAGTACATATCGAATGGGTAATTCCTTCAATTGCATCTTCAATAGGATGAGCATAGTCATACATTGGGTAAATACACCATTTATTACCTGTATTGTGATGTTCTGCATGGGCTATTCTGTAAATAACAGGATCTCTCATGTTCATATTTGGAGAAGCCATATCTATTTTAGCTCTTAGGACTTTTTCTCCGTCGGCATATTTTCCAGCCTTCATATCTGCAAAAATTTCTAAATTTTCTTCTACAGTTCTATTTCTATATGGGCTTTCTTTTCCTGATTCTGTTAACGACCCCCTATATGCCTTCATTTCTTCAGGCGTCAAGTCACAAACAAAGGCTTTACCTTTTTCTATTAAGCAAACTGCTGCTTCATACATCTTATCGAAATAGTCTGATGCCCAAAGTTTTTCATCCCAATCAAAACCAAGCCATTTAACATCTGCCTCTATACCTTTTACAAATTCAATGTCTTCTTTCACTGGGTTAGTATCATCAAATCTAAGGTTACACATTCCACCATATTTCTGAGCTGTAGTAAAATTTAAGCAAATTGATTTTGCATGCCCAATATGAAGGTGTCCATTTGGTTCTGGAGGAAATCTTGTATGGACCTTCTCACCATAAGTTTTTTCTTCTAAGTCTTTATCTATAATGTTTTGTATAAAATTGCTGCTTTCTACCATAGTTCTCTCCTATTCTGATTTGCCAATTTTTTTAAATCTAGGTTGCTTTTCTTCTTCACTGTTCTTTTTAGCTTCATTAACTTTCTTTTCAGTTCGAGCCTTTGATTTTTGCTCTAATTTTTCTTCTTGATCGGCTTTATTTACCCTGTTATCTGCCACCTCTTCTTCAAGGTTTTTCTTTACAATTTCAAGTTTTTTACTATACTTTTCATACATTTCTTTATCACCTAAAGCCTGATAAACCCTTGTCATTTCAGCGATGGTTTCCATGTGAGCTGGGTTTTTTTTGAGGACAAACTCAAAAGCTTTTATAGCTTTGTCCGTCTCTCCATCTTCCTCATAGCAAACCCCTAGGTAATAATGTAAGGGCCACCAATCATCAAATCTGGTGTTCAAAAATCCTTCTAGGACTTCTCTTCCTTGCTTAAAACTCCCTCTTAAAACTAAATTACATCCTTCTTCTATTTTAATCGGCTCTTTTATTTGTTCAAGTCTTTCTTTGATTTCTTTGCTATCTTTGCCATTTCGTGATTTTTTTAAAAATATTTTCCAAGTAGCTTCTGTTTTTGCATATAACCCCATGTTTAAATAGGCATACCCTAAATAATAGTATGCCATTCCAAATCTTGGGTGTACTTCAGTTAACATTTCAAAGTAATCAAGAGCCTCGGCCTTAAATCTGCCAATAAACTCAGGATCGTCTCCTTCTAAATACAGACTTCTACAAACTCTAGCATAGCTGTACATCCCATGCAAGTAATCTGGTTTCATTACAAGAGTTGCCCTAAACTGAATGCAAGCATAGATATACTCTTCCTTTTCAGCTGCGTCTCTTCCTTTTTTAAGCATTCCTTCATATATTTTGTGATTAAACACCTTTAATAAAAACTCTCTGTACTGGTTATTGTACTTAAAGTGTGGATCACAACCCATTACATATGCCATGTTTTCAGCTATGACTTTCCCCGATACTCCTGACCCTCCTGCAAAAATTTGCAAGTCTTCTTTTCTTAATGGAATTGGGACTCCTTCGACAATGTTCTCGATTTTGGCTTTTTTCATATACTCTTGTGAAAATTCAGCAAATACAAAAGGCTTTAACTGATCCTTTAAATATCTACCTATCCTATCTTCTCTTTCAGTAATATTCATTAAATTTTTGTCCATCTTCCTAGCCCCTCCTTTTCCTTCTTAATATACCACATAAGAATACTATATCATTTATCATAGTTATTTTGAAATAGTTTGTGTTACCTAAACTATAACAATCTAAATCTTTCGTCTTTAAGTCTTCCAAGGTTTTTAAGCACATGTTCTAGGTCTTCCATCATTTCATTTTTATCTTGCGGAAGAGTTCCACTAAGGGAAACATAATTAGAAGCATGGTTACTTCTGAAAACACATTCTTCAGTTACATTTATGTTCTCCATCATTAATGCTGTTTCTTCTACTATCTCTGCACCTGATAGTAGCTGGAATTTTCCAGCTTCAATGTCGGCTGTTAGCTCAGTTCCTCTCTCAACCATTAAGGTTAGTAGCCCAACGTAGCTAGCTCCCATCTCAGAAATCATTTTTCCTGTCTCCACGGCATGTTCTTGCCAAAGCTCTTTTCCACCTAGACCTGAAATGAAGGTTACAGAGGCTGCTAATCCTGATGCCTCCAATTTTTTTACTGCATCAATTATTTGCTGTCTAGTAACTCCTTTTTTAATATTTTTAATTACTTGTTCACTTCCTGATTCAGCTCCAATATATACAATGCCTAACCCAGCTTCTCTTAGTTTAATTAAATCCTCTTCACTTTTATTTAATGTATCCTGAGGTGTTCCATAAACTCCTACCCTTCGACATTCTGGGAATGTTTTTTTGATATAAGCTAGAATTCTTAAAAGTTTATCTGTAGTTAAGCACAGAGCATCTCCATCAGCCAAAAACACCTTGTCTACAGCCCTGTATTTTTTTCTAGCAGAATCTAAATCTTCAAAGACTTCCTCTTCGTTTCTTACTCTAAATTCTTTGTCAATGAACATACTACAAAAAGTACATTTATTGTGCGCACATCCGATTGTAACTTGTAATATTAAACTTCTAGCTTCACTTGGGGGTCTATAAATATTTCCTTCGTATCTCATAATATTCATCCTTTGCTTTCATGCACTTTCTAATTTCCGTGCAACAATTACATTTTTTCTGGGGCTTGAATGCCTAATAGAGCTAGTCCATTTTTTATTGCAGTTTTAGCTGCTAGAGTTAATGCTATTTTAGCAACTCTCTCTTCCTTACTTTCAACTAAGATATGCTCATCATGATAGAATCTATTAAAGTCTTGAGCAATATCAACTATATGTCTTGTAATTATTGACGGCTCATATTTTTCTCCAGCTTCTTTAATTACTTCTGGCAAGTCATAAATTGCCTTTGCTAGCTCATATGCCTTATCGCCTGTAATATATTTTGCATCAAAGTTTCCGCTTGTAGCTGCTTTAAGATCTTCTTCCTCTGCTTTCCTTATTACACTAGCCGCTCTCGCATAGGTATATTGTACATATGGACCTGTTTCCCCTTCAAAGTTAAGAACTTTTTCCCAACTAAACACGTAGTCTTTAATCCTATTACTTGAAAGTTCGTTAAAAATAACGGCGCCTATTCCTACTGCTTTTGCTGTTTCTTCTATATTATCAGTAACCACATTTTTTTCAATAATTACTTCTTTCGTTTTTTCTACTGCATTGTTTAACACATCTTCTAAAAAAACAACTCTTCCTTGCCTTGTTGACATAGTTCCTTCTTCAAGGCTTACAAGCCCAAATGGTATATGAATACAATCCTGTGACCACTCGTAGCCTAATAACTCAACAATCTTAATAAGCTGCTGGAAATGAAGATTTTGTTGTGAAGCAACAACATATATATTTTTATAAAAATCATATGTTTTCTTTCTATAGAATGCTGCCGCTATATCTCTTGTTATATATAGCGTTGATCCGTCTTTTTTTGTAACAAGTGCAGGAGCCATATTAAATTGCTCTAAGTCTACAATCTGCGCACCCTTAGATTCAACTAGAAGGTTCTTTTCTTCTAGTTCATCCAGAATTGTTCCCATTTTATCTGAGTAGAAACTTTCTCCTGCATATGAATCAAATTCAATCCCTAACATTTCATATACTCGGCTAAATTCTTTAAGGCTTTCATCTCTAAACCATTGCCATAACGCTACCTCTTCAGCCTCTCCCTTTTCAAGCTTAACAAAAACTTCTCTTGCTTCATCTTCTAACTCAGGGTTAGCTTCACACTCTTCATGGAATTTTGTGTAATATTTTAAAAGTGTCTTAATAGGCTCGTTTACTACGTCTTCCTTATTCCCCCACTTTCTATAAGCTACAATCATTTTTCCAAATTGTGTACCATAATCACCTAAGTGGTTTATTCTAATTGCATCATATCCTAATGCTGCGTAAATTTTATATATTGAATTCCCTATTACAGTACTTCTAATATGTCCTATGTGAAATGGCTTTGCAATATTTGGTGATGAATATTCTACAATCACCTTCTTTCCTTCTCCAACATTCGTATTTCCAAATTCAGAGCCTTTTTCATTGGCTTCTTTCACTACCATTGTTATAAGGCTACTTTTATCCAAAAACATATTAATATATCCATTTACAGTTTCTACTTTAGTAAAAAGCGAGTTCTCTTTAATTTTTTCTGAGATTTCTTCTGCAATTATCGGTGGCGCCTTCCTTAAAAGTTTTGCCAATCTAAAGCAAGGGAATGCATAGTCTCCCATTTTCTCATCTGTTGGTACTTCCACAATACCTACAGCTTCTTCTATTGTTAGCTCTGGTACCTGCTCAACTATTATTTCGCTTATTAGTTCTTTATAATCTTTCATTTTTTTCCCCCTGCTTTAAAGTTCAACGACGGTGACTCCATCCCCACCTTCATTAAACTCACCTTTTCTAAATGATTTGATCTGCTTGTTTTTCTTTAAGGCTTGGTGAATCCCTTTTTTTAGTATTCCTTCACCTCTACCATGAATAATTGTAACTTCTTTTAAGCCTGCTATTGACACGTCATCTATGTACTTGCTTACCTCAAACAAGGCCTCATCTAGATTCATTCCTCTAACAGTAAGGCTTGGACTTACTATTGATGTCTTGTTCTTATATATTGACCCGTAGGAAGATTTTGTTGATGTTTTCTTTTTCTTTTTTGCTCCTTGAGTGATTAACTTAAGGTCCTCAAAATTAACTTTCACCTTCATAATTCCAACTTGAACCATAATGTCCCCTTTGTTATCAGGTAGCCCTATAACTTCACCATTTTGACTTAGTGTTAGAACTTTAACTCTATCTCCTACTTTAACCTGGTCTAAGGTTACAGGATTGTCATTTACTTCTTTAATCAGTTTTTCTCGGTATCTTCCTGCAGCATCCTTTACTCTACGTTTATTATTATCTAGCTTTTTATTTCTTTCACCTAAGCTTTCAATTTTAGCAAGTTCTTTCAACTCACTTTGAACTTCTTTTGTAAGATTTTGAGCTTCTTTTATAATTTGCCTAGCCTCTTCCTTTGCCTTATTTAAAATTTCTTCTTTCTTGACCTCTGCACGCTTTAGCTCTAACTCAGCATCTTCTTTTTGTTTTTTCATGGCAATATTAATTGCTATTGCCATATCTCTTTCTTCTTCAGCCTTTTTTTTGTCCTCTTCAATAGCTGTAATCACCTCTTCGAATTGTAATGCTCCATCAGAAAGCATTGTTCTTGCTTCTGTAATAATTGACTTTTCAAGTCCTAGCTTTTCTGATATGTCAAAAGCATTTGATTTACCTGGAATTCCAATAGTCAATTTATATGTAGGACTTAATGTTTCAACATTAAATTCCATGGATGCATTTTCAATCCCCTTTGTTGAAAGTGCATATTTTTTCAGTTCTGTATAATGAGTAGTTGCCATTATTGTGGCACCTTTTCTCTTTAAGTTCTCTAGAATAGAAATAGCTAATGCTGCCCCTTCTGTTGGGTCAGTACCAGCCCCAAGTTCGTCTACTAATACAAGGCTATGTTCATCACTTTTATCAACTATGTCAATAATGTTTTTCATATGTGAAGAGAACGTACTTAGGCTTTGCTCAATGCTTTGTTCATCACCAATATCTGCAAAAATATTTGTGAAAACAGGTAAGGTGCTCCCTTGGTGAGCAGGTATATGAAGCCCTGTTTGAGCCATCATAGATAGCAGGCCTACAGTTTTAAGAGTAACTGTTTTCCCTCCTGTATTTGGCCCTGTAATAATTAATGAACTGTATTCTCCACCAATTTTCACATTTGTAGGAACTACTTCTTTATATGGAATTAAAGGGTGCCTAGCTTCTTTAAGATTAATTATTTTGCCACTGCTAATTGTTGGTTCTTCGCATTTTAGGCCCTGTGATAGCTTTGCCTTAGCCATAATGAAATCTAGATGCAGTAATATCTGAATATTGCTTTTTAGCTCACTGCTATGTTCTGCAACTCTCTCACTTAAATCTTTTAATATCCTCTGTATTTCTTCCTTTTCTTCACCTTCAAGTTCTCTGAGTTGATTATTTAAATAAACAACAGCCTGTGGCTCTATAAAAACCGTGGCTCCTTTAGCCGACTGATCATGAACTATTCCTGGAAACTTACTTGAATGTTCAATTTTTACAGGTATAAAATATCTGCCATCTCGCATTGTTACTATTGTATCCTGAAGCATCGCTTGATTACTTGACGAAGTTATTAGCTGATTAAGTTTCTGCCTTATCTCTTCATTTTTTCTCTTAATACTTCTTCTGATTGTTTTTAGTTCGTGACTTGCATTATCAGAGATTTCATCTTCTGACAAGATGCATCTATCTATCTCATCTTGTAAACTACCATGAACAGATAGTACCTCTACTAGCCCGCATATTATTGGAAGATTTGGGACTTCTTCTTTCATGTAGTTTACAGTTTGTTTTGTTATCATTAAATTATAATAAATACGAAGCAGTTGTTTCGGTAGCAGAGTTCCACCTTTTTTTGCTAGTTCTACTGATGAAGAAATATCATAAAAGTTACCAAGCGGTAAAGGCCCTTTAAACACAATTAGTTTAACCCCTTCCGTTGTTTCCTCTATACCTGCTTTGATTCTATTTTCTTCATCAAAAGGAGCAAGCTCTGAGATGACTTTTTGTGTCATTTCTGAGCCTGCTTGATTTTTTAGTAGCTCTATTATTTTTTTGTACTCCAGTATTCTTAATGCTCTTTCCGTCATTTAGAAAACCCATCTTTCCTTTATATTTTTATTATAAATGTATTTCTCCAGTCTACTTATGTGTTTTATCAAGTTCACTTTTTAGCTGAATATTTTCCATTTGCAAGTCAAAGAAGTTGCTTTCTAGTTCTTTGTATTTTTTTTCTACTTCTTGGAAAGCATCATCCATTTCTTCACTGATTTCAATTTTTAAATCTTCAGCCATTGTGATAGCAGCCTGCTCTTTGGCTTCATTCAATTGTGCTAAAAGTTCCTTATTTTGCTCAATATTTTTTTGATTCTCTTCCTTATATAAGGCAAAGCTCTCTTTAGCTTCTTCCCAAAGCTGCTTATATTTTTCAATACTAGAGTTTTTTTGTTCTATTTCGACTTTCGTTTTTTCAAAGTCATCTCTAAGGTTAAATAGTTCTTCAGTAATATTTATGCTTCCTAAAACCGCTAAAGTTGATAAGGTACTAATCTTGCTCTCAGTATGTATTTTACTTATTGCAGAATCTACATAAGCAGCAATCTGCACCATTTTTTCTTTTGGTTGTGCCCCTACAATTGTATACTCTTGTCCATGAATCCTTGCTTTTACCTTATTTTCCATAATACCCTTGCCTCCTAAACTTCTCTTAGTACTGCCTCGAATGATTGTTCTAATACTTCTAAGGTTTTCTTATACACCTTAACAACATCATCGTCTGTAAGAGTTTTATTTTTATCTCTGAAGGTCATAGTGAAAGCTATGCTTTTTTTCCCTTCTTCAACTTGCTTACCTCTATAAACATCAAATAGCTCTACGCTTTCTAGAAGTGTTCCTGCATTCTCTTTAATTAAAGCTATTGCTGCTCCAACCTCTACTTCTTCTTTAACTAGTAAAGCAATATCTCTTGTTATTGCTGGGTATTTTGGAAGTGGACTATAGCTAATCTCTTTTGATGAATTTCTAGTGATGCCATCAAAGAAAAACTCACAAACATAGCATCTTGTGTCAATTCCGTAGGTTTTTCTTACTTCTGGATGAACTTCTCCCATGATTCCAATTTCTTCATCACCTATAGAAATTCTCGCACATCTTCCTGGGTGATATAATCCATACTCGCCTTCAGCTTCAAAATTAGGTTCTTCAATTCCAAGCTCTTTTAATAGTTGGCAGATAGCACCTTTAAGCGTAAAAAAGTCCTCATCCTTTCCATAAAATCCAATAACCATACCTGTGTCTTCTTGTGGAAGCTTGCCTTCCTCCACCATAAAGTTTGAGAATGTTGTATTTATTTCAAAAGCTCTAACCGCTTCAATATTTCTTGAAAAGTTTCTTCCAAGTACTTCTAGCATGCTTGGTGCTAGTATTGTTCTCATTACTGAGTTTTCTTCTCCTAATGGGTTTCTTAAGACAACAAAGTCTCTCTCCCATGTATCTTCTGCAAGTCTAATTCTATCTACATCTCTAGGACTAACAAATGAGTATGTTTGAATCTCATTTGCACCTAAGGCACACATAACATCTTTTGCCTTATCTTGTAGAGTTCTTTCATCTGTTTTTTTCGATGCAGCATTTCCTGCTGGAATCGTCATCGGAAGCTTATCATATCCATAAATCCTAGCTACCTCTTCAACAAAATCAATTTCCTTCTTTAAGTCAAGTCTTACTGTAGGAGGGGTTGCAATAATATCAGTGTCTTTTATCTCGCATTTAATTTCCAGGCTCTCAAGAATTTCTACCATTCTCTCTACTGTAATATCAGTTCCAAGTAGACCATTTACTCTACTTGGTCTTACAGCTACAGCTGTACTACTATATTTTACAGGGTAACTGTCAACTGTTCCTGAAACTACCGTTCCAGCATTTAGTTCTTCAATTAACTGGCAAACTCTTTCTGCAGCTGCTGCACAAATATTAGGGTCTATACCTTTTTCATATCTCGATGAAGCCTCAGTTCTTAGGCCTAAAGTTTTTGAAGTTGCCCTTACATTATCTGCGTTAAAGTTAGCTACTTCCACTAGAATATTTTTTGTTCCCTCTTTGATTTCTGAATTTAGTCCACCCATAATTCCTGCAAGGGCAATGCTTTTTTCTGCATCTTTGATCATTAGCATAGTAGAATCTAGTTGTCTCTCTTTTTCATCAAGAGTTGTAAATACTTCATCTTCCTTTGCTCTTTCAACAATGATTTTCCTTCCAGCTACTTCTTCAATATCAAAGGCATGAATTGGTTGTCCATATTCTAATAGCACAAAATTTGTAATGTCTACAATATTATTTATTGGCCTCATCCCTGCAGTAATCAATCTTCTTTGCAGCCACCATGGTGATTCTTCTACTTTTACATCCGTTACGACTTTGCCAATATATCTATTACAAAGATTTTCGTCTTTTATTTCAATTTCTATATGATTATTAGCTTCCCCTTCTGTCTCCACAGTAGCTGGCGCAGGATATTTAACCTCACCACCAAAGGTAGCCTTTGTTTCTCTAGCCATTCCAATCATAGATAGGCAGTCTGCTCTATTAGGGGTTATTTCGAATTCAACAACACTATCATCAAGCTCTGTTGCAATTCCAATTTCTTCTCCGATTTTAGTTCCCTCTTCAAGTATCCAAATTCCTTCTCTCTGACTTAGAGGAATTACCTTATCTTCAAAGCCAAGCTCACTAAGTGAGCAAAGCATGCCAAAGGATTCTACTCCTCTAAGCTTACCTTTTTTGATTTTTATGCCACCTTCTTTTTTCTCTGATCCAGGTATTCTTCCACCGTCAACAACGACTGGAACTAGTGCCCCTTCATAAACATTTGGAGCCCCTGTAACAATCTGAAGATTTTCTTCTTTGCCAATGTTAACTGAGCATATCACTAGTTTATCTGCATCTGGATGCTTTTCTATCTTTTCAATTTTTCCAACATAAACCTTTTCTATTCCCTCTAGTAGTGTTTCTGTTGTTTCAATATTTGATCCTGACATTATCATTCTTTCTCCGAACTCTTTAACATCTACATCAATCTTTATATAGTCTTTAAGCCATTTAATTGGTACTAACATTTTATTCCTCCTAGTGGTTTATTTGAATTGTTCAATAAATCTCATGTCATTTTCGTAGAAAAGCCTAATATCTTCCACTCCGAATTTTAGCATGGCGATTCTCTCAACTCCCATACCAAATGCAAACCCTGAATACTCTTCAGTATCAATTCCTCCTACGCTTAGTACATTTGGATGCACCATTCCGCAGCCTAAAATCTCAATCCAACCAGAGCCTTTACAAATTCGACATCCTTCACCTTTGCATTTGAAACAAGATACATCCATTTCAGCACTTGGTTCTGTAAATGGGAAGTGGTGTGGTCTAAAGTTTGTTTTAGTTTCTTCTCCAAACAGCTTTTTAGCCAATGTATCCAATGTTCCTTTTAGGTCAGCCATTGTAACATTTTTATCAACTAAAAGCCCCTCAACTTGATGGAACATTGGTGAGTGTGTAGCATCAGGAGTATCGCATCTAAAGCATCTTCCTGGTGCAATTATTTTAATTGGAGGTTGCTCTTTTAATAATGTTCTGATTTGAACTGAAGATGTATGTGTTCTAAGAACTACATCTTCCGAAATATAAAAGGTATCCGCAAGAGATCTTGACGGATGATTTGCTGGTGAGTTTAGTGCATCAAAAACATTAAACACAGTCTCAACTTGAGGTCCTTCTGCCACTGAGTAGCCCATAGACATAAGAATTTTATTTATTTCATCTATGGTTACTGTTATAGGGTGCTTGCCTCCAAGTTTAGCTGCCTTGCCCGGTTCTGTTACGTCAATCTTTTCAGCTTTTAAAGCTTCCGCTTCTGCGATGGCTTTTACCCTAGCAAACTTGCTTTCGAGTACACTTGCTACTTCTTTTTTAGCTTCATTTGCAATTTGGCCTAACTCTTTCTTTTCTTCTTTCGAAAGAGTACCCATATTCTTTAAAATTGTTGTAAGTTCACCTTTTTTGCCTAGGTATTGAATTCTGATTTCTTCTAGGTTCGAAATTTTTTCAGCTTTTTCAATCTGCTGTTTTGCTGTTTTTATTATTTCATTTAGTTGATTTCGCATTTTTTCCTGCCTTTTTTAATTACTTTAAATACGCTTTATACATTAAAAGAGCTCCTGCAATAGATACATTTAAGGACTCTACTTTATCTTCCATAGGTATAGTAACACCAATATCAATCTTTTTTATTAGCTCTTCGCTTATTCCTTCGCCTTCATTTCCTAGTATAATTGCCCCACCATTTGTTAGGTTTAATTCCTCAAATGGAGTATTCCCATTTAAGATTGCCCCTACTATTGGAATTTCATTGCGTTTTAGTACTTCTACTAACTCTTCATAGCTATCACTTTGGATAAGAGGTATATCTAAAATTGCTCCCATTGATGCTCTCACAACTTTTGGACTATATGGATCGACGGTTCCTTTTGTTAAAATGATTTTATGATCAGTTGCCCTTGCTGTCCTTATTATTGTTCCAATATTTCCCGGGTCTGACACTTTGTCAAGAACTATGATTTTTTTATTTCCATCGGCAAAAAATTCCGCCATAGTTATATTTTTCTTTTTGGCTACACCAATAATCCCCTGGGAATTTTCTGTTTCAGCAATTTTTTCAAATAGTTTGTCTTCAAAAATACATAGTCTCAGTTTTTCAAATTCTCTTGTTTTATTTAAGATATCTCTATTTTTTTTGAATTTACTCTCCGAGAATATAATAAGGGAAACCCCACCCTTTTGTAGGCAATCCATTACTAGATTTTCGCCTTCAATAAGGTAGGTTCCTTCTTTATCTCTATATTTTTTCAATTTCAATTTTAACATATTTTTATATGTTTTATTTTCTTTTGAAGTTATTTTTTCAATTAGTTCTATATTTGTTTCCACCCTTTAGCTACCACCTTAAAAAAGCCGGATGAACCGGCTTTAGTTTTATTTTTTATCCTGTAAGAAGTCTGGTATCTTGAATTGTTTAGCAGTTTCATAACTGTCTTCAAAGTCAGCTTTCTTCTCAGCTTGTTTTGGTTCTGTATCATACTCAACAATTTGAGGTTTTTGCTCAACCACTACTTCAGGAGCAATAGGTTTTGGAGCTTCCTTTGGTTGTAGTGGCTCTTCAGGTACAAATCCTGTTGCAATAACAGTTGTACTAATTTCGCCTTCCATACCATCTTTAATTGCTGCACCTAAGATAATGATCGCTTCTTCACTTGCAGCTGCTCTAATTTGATCAGCAACTTCGCTCACTTCTTTCATTTTTAGGTCAGAACCACCTGTAATGTTTAAGATAATAGCTCTTGCTCCAGCTACTGAAGTTTCAAGTAGTGGGCTTTCTAGTGCTTGCTTAATCGCATCACTAACTTTTCTTTCGCCTTTACCTTCACCAATTCCCATGTGAGCTACGCCCTTGTCTCTCATTACTGTTTCAACATCAGCAAAGTCTAGATTTATTAATCCATCCTCAGTAATCAAATCTGTAATTCCTTGAACTCCTTGTCTAAGAACTTCGTCTGCCTTATCAAATGCATCCATTAATCCAGTATCTTCATCTGAGATTTCTAATATCTTATCATTAGGAACGATAACTATCGAATCCACAAATTTCTTTAGGTACTCTTCTCCCATTGCTGCATGTTTAGCTCTTCTGCTTCCTTCGAAAGAGAAAGGTCTTGTTACTACTGCAACAGTTAGGATACCCATATCTTTTGCTATCTTAGCAATAATTGGTGCTGCTCCAGTACCAGTACCACCGCCTAGTCCAGCTGTTATAAACACCATTTCAAAACCGCTAATAAATTTTGCAATATCTTCAATGTTTTCTTCTGCAGATTTTTGTCCAACTTCTGGGTTTCCACCTGCACCTAATCCCTTTGTAAGCTTTTCGCCTATTTGTAACTTAGTTTCAGCTCCGCAAGATAATAATGCTTGTTTGTCGGTATTTACTGCCATGTAATTTACACCTTTTGCGCCAGTATCTATCATTCTATTAACAGCATTGCAGCCACCGCCGCCTACACCGATTACCATTATTTTCGCGTTACTCTCTTCACCTATTTCAAATTGTAACATACTATTTTATCCTCCTAAAGATACAGAATTCGTTTAATTATTAATTATAACATATATACTTGTGTTTTGTCTATTGATTTTACCATAGAAATAGCAAATATTCACCAATATTTAATCTATTTCTCTAATTCCCCTAGCCTCATCTTACTTCAGGTGTGAAGGAAATGCTATCCCCACCACCTACTATAATAGTGCCTCTTTCAAGACCCCTAGTTTCTAATTCAGTCAATATCTCAGATAAATAATTTTCTGTCATAGCAGCCTGCACCTCAGCCAAGTCTCCTGAACATAAAAAAGCTGAATTAAAATAACCTTTTACATTTGCACTTTCTTCGGTTACTGGAATAATTTCAATTTTTTCAAAAACAATTCCAGTTTCATTTGCAGTCGCCATTAATTCTAATCCCTTTTCAAGCTCCACTTCTTCTTCAACTAATACCTTCTCTCCAACCTTTTTGTTTTCAAGAGTTACCCCTTCTAATAAGGTTATATTCTCAAGTGTCTCCACTTTCTCTAAAACATAGCCTTCATCATCTATTAAAACAAATTCCTTTTCATCTTTAATAGCTATAACCGGAACTCTTTCAGTGAGAACAATATTTAAGGTGTCTGGAAGTTTTCTTTCAATAGAAACATTTTCTACATAAGGAAGCTCTTCTATCTTTTCTATTCCGTCTCCTACATTCGTAAAGAACAAATTGCCTGATGCTTTCAACGCTCCCACCTCAATTAGTTTTTCTGAACTATATTTCGAATTACCAACTATATTGATTTTTTCAACATTAAAATAATCTGAAGTAATAAATAAACCTACCGCTACTATTACCACTATTGCTACCAGTATCCTAAGTAAGTAATTCTTACTCTTTTTTCTCCTCTTCTTTTTTCTAGTATTTCTGTGTACCTTCTTTGTTCCGCTTTCCTCTTGTTCACTCTTTTTTAATTCTTCACTTTGCGAATTAGCAGCTGTACCAAATACTTCCTCAAAGGTTCTTCCTTCATATTTACTTTTATATTTCTGCTTTTTTTGCATATATACTAATATTCTTTCTCTATTATTTGCTCCAATTTATTTTAAATGGTTTTTAATCACTTCTACAATGATGTCAGCCCCATTTACCCCTTTTAAACCTTCGCCTTTCAGTAACAGGCTATTGTAAAACTCTTTATTTTCAACTAAGTTTTTCGTTTCCTTATATATAACATCTATATCCTTTTCTTCAATTAAAACCGCTGCTCCCGAATTTGCTATATCTTCCGCATTATAATATTGGTGGTTTCCTGTTACATTAGGTGATGGCACAAATATACATGGCTTTCCAAGATATGCAAGTTCTGATACAGTTAGAGCCCCGCTTCTTCCTATAACTAAATTCGCTGCAGACATGTATATTTCAATATTTTTTGCATATTCAATAATATCTGCATTATAAAAATGCTCACCTTCTGCTTTTATTTTTTCAAAAAACCTACTTCCTGTGATTAATACGATCCGTACATTTTCGTAATTGTTGAATTTACTTATCATATTTAGTGCTGCTTTGTTTATTTCCGCTGCGCCTAGACTACCACCAAAAATCAGTATAACAAATTCTTCATCTCTGTATCCAAGTTGTTTCCTGCATTCAGCTTCCTCTAAGTTTTCGAATCGCTTTGAAATTGGGTTTCCAGATACAACATGTTTATTCTTTTCCTTAAAATGCACCCCTGCTTTGCCAAATCCAAGAAAAATCTTTTCAGCTTTTTTCTCAAAACTTTTATTCGCCATACCTGGAGTAGCATTCTGTTCTTGAATAAAGGTGGGTATTTTCATAGAAATAGCTGCCCCCATAACTGGGCCTGAAACATAACCTCCTGTCCCAATTACAGCATCTGGCCTAAACTTTTTTATTATATTCTTAGCTTTTTTTCTTCCACCAATATAATCAGCTACAAACTTTACATTTTTCATCAAGTTTTTTCTATTTAATCCACTGGCTGTTATGTATTCTATATTATAACCAAAATCAGGTACTATCTTACTTTCCATCCCTCTTTCTGTACCAACGAAAAGTACTTCATTTTCCCCAGCTTCACTTACCAACTTATCTGCAATAGCAATTCCAGGGTAGACGTGCCCCCCTGTACCTCCGCCAGTTATCAACAATCTCATTGTACTTTCTCCCCTTCTAACATTATAGCTTTATTGTTTTGCCTAGAAATATTGAGTAATATGCCTAAAAGTCCCATTACCAGTAAAGTTGCATTCCCTCCGTAACTTACTAAAGGAAGAATCACGCCTGTCGGAGGTATTGATGATGTAACTACACCAATATTAAAAGCAACTTGAATTGCAATCATTGCCGTTATACCGCCTGCAAGTAAAGTCAAGTACAGTTCCCTTGTTTCAATAGTTATCTTTATACCTCTCCATATTATGACTATGTATAGCAATATTATAACCATCGCTCCTACAAAACCTAATTCTTCACCAATTATAGCAAAAATAAAATCATTTTGCGGTTCAGGCAGGTAAAGATTTTTTTGAACACTGTTTCCTAGCCCTTTGCCCCATAGACCGCCGCCACCTAAAGCTAACAACGATTGTACAACTTGATATCCGCTCCCTTGAGGATCATTAAATGGGTCTAAAAAACTAGTAATTCTATCTAGTCTATATCCTCCACTATCACTTAGGAGCATGGCAAAAGCACCAACAATACCAACTCCTCCTACCATCACAAAGTATTTCATGTTCAAGCCAGCTATTACAAGCATTGCTACAATTATTCCTGCTACAGTCAAAGCCGTTGACATATTTTCAATACTAATAAGTCCAACTACCAAACCCGCACTTAAAAAAACTGGAAGTATTCCTTTTTTCATAGAATTAACAACCCCTTCTTGCCTTGATAACAAGTGTGCCATAAATAAAATAGTTGTAACTTTAGCTATTTCTCCAGGCATAATTGTAAGAGGCCCTAAAGCTATCCATCTAGTAGCATTATTAACAGTTACTCCAACCCCAGGGATAAACAAGAGCAACAAAAGAACTATTCCTATTGCAAAAATTATTGGCGATAACTCTCTATATTTTCTGCAATCAATGACCGAGGCTACATACATGGCAATTCCTCCTAGAAGTACCCACAAGCACTGGTCAAAAAGATATTGATACGGATTTCCTGTTTGGTTCAACGCCCAGTATGAACTTGCACTAAATATCATAACAATCCCTATCGTAATTATTCCAACAATGAATATGATTAACAAACTATCTGCTGGATATTTTGTTTCTGAAAACCTCATTTTTTTGATTTTCGGATTGAATTTATACTTCTTCTTTTTTTCTGTATTTTGCTTTTCTTTTCTCTTAATTTCTTTCTTTTTCACAAGTATATTTCTCTTCCCATCTCCTTGTAGACTCCATTCTTTCTCAAAAACTTAATTTTAGCATTTTTGAACTTATAGAACTAAGTCTTATCTTTTACAAGAATATTTTTTCTAAAAGAATTAAATTTCAAAATTTTTACTTACCAACTCTTTAAAGTGCTTACCCCTAACTTCATAGTTAGGATACATGCCCCAACTAGCGCAGGCTGGTGACAACAAAATTTTATCTCCTGCACCAGCAAGTTCTTTTGACTTCTCTACACATTCTTCAAGATCTTCCAATAAATATATATCTTCATATCCTAACTCTACTGCTTTGATCGCGATTTTTTCTTTAGTCTGCCCAAGCAGAAGCAAAGTTTTAACCTTCCCTTTAGAAAACTCTAACAGCTCTGAGAAGTCCGCATCTTTATCATATCCACCTGCAACTAAAATAATATTATCATTCATAGCTTCTACAGCCTTGATAGTAGCATCTGGATTAGTACCTTTGGAATCATTTATAAATTTTATACCATTTTTTTCTGCAAAAACTTCAACTCTATGCTCCACACCAGCAAAGCTAACGATACCTTCTCTAATATAACTCCTATCAATCCCACTGAAGTAACAAAGAGCTACTGCTGCAAGCACGTTTTCAAGATTATGAGTTCCAGGTAGCGGTATTTCACTTATATCAATTATTGGAATTTCCTCTCTATCTAGAGTTCTGATTATTACCTTTTGATCTTTAACAAAGGCACCAATTAGACCCTTCCCTTCCGTTTTAGAGAAATACACTAAGTTGGCCTTTGAGTTGCATCCTAAAACTTTGCATTCTTCATCGTCCAAATTCCTAATAAAAAAGTCTTCTTCACTTTGGTTTTCAGTTATCCTACTCTTTGCTTCTCCATAGTTTTCAAAAGTTTTATGCCTGTCAATATGATCTGGTGTTAAGTTTAAAACCGCGGATACCTTTGGTTTAAAATCAATAATACTCTCTAATTGAAAACTTGATATTTCAGTCACATACCAGGTGTTTTCATCACCTTTGATTACTTCTGTTACTACAGGAAGTCCAATATTTCCAACCACTTTATAGTTTAGGTCTGTTTTACCAAAAATTTCTCCCACTAAAGTCGTCGTTGTTGTTTTTCCATTAGTACCTGTTATGCCAAGAAATTTACCACTGCACATTTGGTAAGCTAGCTCAAGCTCACCCATTATTACGGCACCTTTTTCTTTTTGTTCGGTAATCACCTTCTTCTCTAACGCCACCCCAGGACTTACCACTACATAATCAAATGTTTCTCCTGGCAAAGTGTCTCCACCTAGGTAACTTTTTTCCACCTTTTCTTCAACTAATTTTATAGTGTCTTCTGTTAGTTCTTTCCCATCTCTATCATCAAGAACATACACCCTCGCACCTTTTGTGTATAGGGCTTCTACTGCACTAGTACCTGATTTACCAAGCCCAACAACTAGTATTCTCTTATTTTCAAAATTCATTAAAACACTCCAAATATTCCAATTCCACATGCTAGAGCTGTAATAGCCCAAAACATTAAAACTACCTTTTTCTCTTTCATTCCACAAAGTTCAAAATGGTGATGAAGTGGTGACATTTTAAATATTCTCTTTCCTCCAGAAATTTTAAAATACCCAACTTGTAATACTACAGATAACGCTTCCATCAAATATACTATTCCTATAATAGGAAGAATCAATGGCATCTTCATAACAACCGCTGCTGTTACTATCATGCCTCCAATAGCAAGGGAACCTGTATCTCCCATAAATATCTTCGCCGGATTCTTATTAAAAGCTAAAAATCCTAATAAGGCTCCTGTCATTGCAATTGATGCTACTGATGCGGAGTCTGAATTATACACCATAGCTGCTATCGCAATAAAAAGGCTAACCATAATTGTTACTCCTGAAGCTAGACCATCTAGGCCGTCTGTTAGGTTAACCGCATTTACAATAGCAAGGATTGTGAACATTATAAATGGTACATATAAAATACCGAGATCTACATATATTTTTGCAAATGGAATAAATGTTTCAGTTCCAATTCCACTAAAGTATCCAATATAGACTGCAATTACAGCTGACACTATAGTTTGCAACCCAAACTTTTGGTAAGCTCTCAATCCTAAATTCACCTTTTTAATTACTTTAAGGTAGTCATCTAAAAATCCAATTAATGCAAATCCTAAAAATCCAATTGCCAGCACCACCGTATCCATAGATACAAAACCTCCGATGCCTGCAGCGATCACAGTAGCTATTACTATAGCTATCCCTCCCATACTAGGCGTACCACTTTTTGACAAGTGTGACTTTGGTCCTTCTGCTCTAATATTTTGCCCAGCTTGCTTATTTTTTATTATAGGAATTAAGGTAGACGTTAATACTAGTCCCGCTAATAACCCCAAAACTCCAATCAAAATCAAATTTCCGTATAACATTTTATCCTCTATTCCCCTTTAATACTATTAATAATTTCTTCAAGCCTCACTCCCCTTGAGCCCTTGAATAATAATGTATCTCCTTTTTTTATTATATTTTCTAAGTCAGCAATTACTTCACTATTGTTATTGTAGTGTATAACTCTAGCTGGAGTTTCTGCAATAGTTTTATCCTCAGAAATTGCACCCTTATATATTTCCTTAGCATTTACGCCTACTGTAATTAATGTGTCAATGTTCTTCCCTTTACAATATTCACCAACTTTATAGTGGTATTTTGGAGCAAATTCCCCCATTTCCAAAATATCTCCTAAAAACAAAATTTTATTTCCCTCTTCTTTTAGATCCGAAAGGATATCGATTGCTGCCATCATTGATGTTGGGCTAGCATTATAAGCATCATCAATAACTTTATATCCACTTACTTCTTTTAAAGTTAGCCGTCCTTTAGTAATCTCTACAGTTTTTATAGCTTCTTTAGCTTCTTTTAGGCTTATCCCAATTTTCAATCCTGCTGCTATCGCTAGTCCACAATTTATCCCATTATGTTTCCCCATAAGCGGCACGAAAAAAAGTTCACTTTCTCCCATATACTCTGCAAGAAACTCTATTCCTTCCTCTCCTTTGTCAACAATGTTTTTTATTATTAAGTCAGAAGGTTCGCCGGCGTTACTTTTAACGTACACTTTATTATAGTTCTCTTCTTTTTCAATTAAATACTCTCCATCAGGAGGATAAATCAGAACATCCTCCGACTTAAATTGAGAGGCAATATCCATTTTCTCATTATATATTTCCCTTATACTTCCTAGCTTTTCAATGTGAGAGGTTCCCACATTGGTAATGATTCCAATATTAGGTTCTGCAATTTGAGCTAAAACTTCTATTTCTCCTCTATTTCCCATTCCCATTTCAAGTACTGCAACTTGGCAATCTTCTTCTAGACTTAGTATTGTTAGCGGCATCCCTATTTCATTATTATAATTGCCTTTTGTACCTCCAGTTTTATATTTGCTTTGACATATTGCAAAAGCCATATCTTTAGTGGATGTCTTTCCTACACTGCCCGTTATTCCAATTACCTTTGGTGCAATTAACCTCAAATAGTATTTCGCCATATCCTGTAGTGCTTTTGCCGTATCCTCTACAAAAATCACATTAAGGTCTTTAATTAGAGGGGATTTCTCCAAACTTTTCCAGCATTCCATACTAGAAATAACCAAACTCCTCACTCCCTTAGCAATAACTTCATCCGAAAATTTATGCCCGTCTTGACTTTCCCCAATTAGAAAGAAGAATAATGTGTCTATAGTTACTTCACGTGAATCCCGAGAAACATTACCAACTACATCATCCTTATTTCCTGTAAGTAGTTTTCCCTTTGTAGCTTCCACAACTTCTTTTATTGTTAATTTTTTCATATCTTTAGTCCTTATAAATATACACAGTTCCGCCTTTTTCAACACTTTCCCCTGATGTAGGGTATTGACCTTTAACTGTAAAGTTTGTTCCTACAATACTTTCTGGGGAAATATTGTACTTTAACCCTGCAGCATCTAACATTTTTTTAGCCTCTTCTTCACTTTTCCCCACTAAGTTCGGAACCTTAACCATTTCTTTTTCTTCTTCACTTTCGTATGCTTCAGAATCAGATGGCTCAATGTCTAAGTATCTAATAGTATTTTCCATAAGTTCTTTTGCCCATTTTACAGCAGTTGTACTAGAGTAGGTTCCTCCCTTTTTCGCTTGGTTGTTTATAAACATAATAGCAATTTGAGGGTCATCCATTGGTACCATTGAAATAAAAGATGTTACATATTCATTGGTATATTCCCCATCTACTACTATCTCTGCAGTCGCAGTTTTCCCCCCTATTTCATATCCTGGAATTTTAGCGCCACTACCGGTCCCCTCTTCAACTACTCCAGTCATTATTTCTTTTACTTGATTTGCTGTTTCCTCAGACACAGTTTTCCTGACAACATTAGGTTCAATCTCTGTCACTTCACCGTCAGCATTTACTATCTCTTTCACTAGCATCGGCTGCATTAAGTTTCCATCATTTCCAAGTGAAGCTACAGCTGTCAATAGCTGGATTGGGGTTGTTGAGATACCCTGGCCAAAGCCTATTGTCGCTATACCCACTGGACCTGCATATTCCTCCGCCTGCATAATAGAACTAGTTTCTCCAGGGTAGTCAACCCCTGTAAGTTCTGTAATGCCAAATAAATCTAAATAATTATAGAATTTTTCTATTCCTGTTTCTGTGGCTAAAGTTACCATAGCAGGGTTACATGAATTAGAAACTGCTTCTGTTAATGTCTGTGTCCCATGATTACCAGTGCAATGTATTGTTGCGTCTGCAACTGTTGTAGAACCTGTACATGTGAATGTACTATTTAAATTTGCTTCCTCTTCTTCCAAAGCCATAGCAACTGTTAACAACTTAAATGTAGACCCTGGTTCATAACTGTCATTAAAAATAGGGCTACTCCACATTTGATTTAAATAATCCATTTGTTCTTCACTGTCTAGAGTATTATAGGTTTTTAATTCATCTGGGTCCGCAGGTTCTCTTGAGTTGTTAGGATCAAAGGAAGGTGCAGTTGCAGCTGCTAAAATTTCTCCTGTTTCTACATCCATAACAATAGCTGAAATTTCTTCAGAGTCATGTTCTTCATAGGCTCTATTAACTACATCCTCTGCATAATACTGAATAGCTTGATCAATTGTCAGTACAACATCAGATCCGGCTACCGAGGGATAGTACATATCTGTCCCAAAAGCCAGCTCATTTCCATTATTATCTGTTTCTTTTACCCATCTACCATCTGTTCCACTAAGTATGTCGTTATATTCATTTTCTATTCCTGATAATCCTTTTCCATCATCTGTTACACTTCCAATTATCTGAGAAGCAAAATTTCCAAGAGGGTATACCCTTACAGATTCAGAACTAACAGAAACTCCTGGTATTCCTGCTGCTTCAATAGCTTCTCCTTCTTCCTTCGTATGACCCTTGCTTATTGGAATAGTTTGGTCAGGAGATTTCGCAAGTGTTTCTTTTAACTCTTCAGAATCAGCACCTATTAATTCTCCTAACTTCTCTAAATTTTCATCATAAAGTTCCACTCTGGCTTCTGTATCAGTCATGTATAACTCTGATGCCCAAACTGTATAATCTAAAGAGTTTTTGCCTAATTCCTTACCGTTCCTATCTAAAATATCGCCTCTCTCTGCTGTTAAAGAAGCGTCATCTTTTTGTTGACTCAATGCCATCGTGTTATATTCATCAGCTTTAACAATTTGATGCCATCCTACTCTAAAGGAAAGAAGCAACATTATTATTATAAATGCCACAAATAACCACAGCGCCCTCTGCTTGTTTATCGTGTTAGTCTTCACTATTTTAGTTTTCATTTAGTACCTCCGCGGAATATTATAAAACATAGTATTTCCGTTATTATTATACACTATCAATGTGATAAAATTAAGAAAAGTTAGACTTATTTCATAGTCTAACTTTCGTCTCCTTTATTTCTCAGCTGCTTCTACTAAAGGCTCACTTTCCCCTGTCAACCTTATTCGCTGATTATCTTCTGGGTATACCATTCCTAGTTCTCCTAAGGCATAATTTTCAATTTTTTTCACATTATTTTCAGATTCTAGTTGTACTATTAAATAATCAATTTCTCCTTGCAAAACTGCATTTTCTTGTTTTATTTTTTCTGTTTCAAACGCAACAGCAGAAGTGTAAACTGCAAACAGTACCAACCCTACCGAGATAATTCCAACCATTACTATTGCTGCAATAGTCTTATTCTTTTCAACTGCTGAAATTTGGCTCTTCTTAGATTCATTTTTAGGTTGCTTTGGCTTGACATTTATATTTCTACTCTCATAAGGGTTCCTTTGCCGCCTTGGCACTGCAAGTTCTCTATTATCATATTCTCTTATTGCTTCTCCCACGTTTCGCTCCCTTCCACATATATATACATCAAATTTACAATTTTTCCGCAACTCTCAACTTAGCGCTCCTTGCCCTCGGGTTGCTTTCTAGCTCTTCTTTTGAAGGCACAATCGGTTTTTTGGTTATCTTCTTTATATCTGCAACTTTCCCACACGCACACATTGGAAGTTCAGGTGGACAAGTGCAGGGGTTTACTCTTTGATTAAAAATTTCTTTTACTATTCTATCTTCTAGTGAATGAAAAGTAATGATTGCCAATCTTCCTCCAGGCGCTAATACGTCTAAAAAGTCCGATACCGCCCTTTCAAGTTGTCCTAGCTCATCATTCACCTCTATTCTAATTGCTTGAAATGTTCGCTTAGCTGGATGCGGCCCATCTCTTCTTGCCGACGATGGAATTGCCGCTTTTATTATTTCAACTAAGGTACCAGTGTCTTTTATTGGCTCTTCTTCTCTACGTTTAACAATAAATTTGCTAATTCTACTTGCCCATTTTTCTTCCCCGTAAAGCCTTATTATTCTTGTAAGGTCTGCTTCACTATATGTGTTTATCACATCTTCAGCAGTTAAAGCGTCCGTTTGACACATTCTCATGTCCAAAGGTGCACTGTGCATGTACGAAAAGCCTCTTGAGTTATTATCTAGTTGAAATGAGGAGACACCTAGATCCAATAACCCTCCATTTATACACATTGCACCCTTAATTGACATAATATTTTTTATATCAGAGTAATTACTCTGAATAAACTCTATATTACAACTTTGATCTTCTAGAACCTTACTTGCAGCCTCAAGAGCATCACTATCTCTATCTACTCCAAAAAGGATTCCATTTTCATCAAGGTGTTTACAAATTTCTTTGCTGTGGCCTCCGCCACCTAATGTCCCATCTACATATAGTCCATCACTTTTTATATTTAGTGCCTCAATACATTCATTGAGTAGCACTGATGTATGATTAAATTCCATATTGCACCATTTCACTTTCAAGTTCTTCTAAGCTTGGAGCCTCATCTTCGAAGGCTTCTTTTCTTTCCTTACCCCAAACTTCAATTCTGTCAAAGCAACCAACTACAATTATATCTTTTTCAATCCCTGCAAACTCTCTATGTAATTGAGGTAAAGTAATTCTTCCTTGCTTATCAATTTCAAGCTCTGTTACAAATTCAGTAAATAATCTTTGAAATCTTCTTGCATTTCTGTTTGACCCTGTCGGTAGTTTTTTTAATTTGTATTCAAGTTCTTGCCATTGTTCAATGGATAGTAGTTGTAAGCATTCATCAGCACTTTTAGTTAATACGCACTTAGAACCTAGTACTTCCCTAAACTTTGCGGGAATTACCATTCTATACTTTGCGTCTATGGAGTTGTGGTGGCTGCCAGTCAACATACTCTTCTCCCATCAACTTAAACTCTACCTACTTTATACAAATTATCATAATCCCACTTTATACCATTTTTTTCTCAATTTCAATATTTTTTTCTCTTTTTTTGGGTTTATCTACCCCATTCTCTCTTTTACTCAGTTGTACTTTCCTTTGTTTTTGCAGATAGTATTATATCTAGTATATGTTCTTTGTGAAGCAACTATATATAGATAAGGCTGTTATTTCTATTTCATTTTACTGAATTAAGCGCATAAAAAAAAAGACGCATAATTTATTTTTTTGCATCTTTTTCTTTGATTTTTTTGGTTTTGTGGCATATTGTGGTAGGTTTCCAACTTCAACTTTCTAGCTTACATGGAATACGCTTTGCAACTGTAATCCTATCTGGCCTTACCTTACTTCCATAACAAAGCACTTTTGTTCCCAGTTTTTCTGCCTTTACCAACGCTTCTCCAAACTCTGGGTGAGTTTCATAATTAGGCATAAAAAGCTCCATGCCTTCCATTTGTACTAATAATACTATATATGTCAAATATCCTTCTTTATTCGCAGTAATTAATTCTTCTACATGTTTTACTCCTCTTTCCGTTGGCGCGTCTGGGAACTTTGCGATACCATTAAATTCAAGAGTTACTCCTTTTACCTCAATAAAAGCCTCTTTTCCATGTTTGTCCTTTACAAATAAGTCAAACCTAGAATTTCCATATGTTTTCTCACTTTTTATTTCAACTAGTTCGGCTAATCCCTCAAGAACAATTTTCCCATCCTCAATACCTTCTTTCACTGCTTTGTTTGGGGCTTGTGAATCCATATTAATAAGTAGTTCTTTTTTCCTTACTGCAACTAAAGAATACCTTAGTTTCCTAGATCCCATTCTCCCATGAAAGTCTTCTAGGTACACCGTTGCACCCTCTATCAACAATTCTCTACATCTTCCTGTATTTTTAACATGAACCTTTTCAATAGTTCCTCCAATTTCAACAAAGGCAACAAATCTATTTGGTCTCTCTACGAATTTACCTTCAATAATCTTTTCATACTTCATATATTCATCCTTTCAAAATCATATTTTTTCTTAGCAATAATTAGTATACCCTACTTCTTTCATTTTTCGCTAAAAGTATTGTTAATTACTTGCTTTTCATAGTATAATTACAGATATGCCTATAACTATTGAAGTTCGATTATAGGCTTTACACATTAAATATATTTATATTATTATAGGAGTTTGATATGAATAAAAAATTAATTGTTATCTTAGCTTTGCTAGTGTTAGTAATCGGCCTTATTTGTGTTTATGTCTTTGTCTTTACAGGTGACAATGCTAGCACTGAAAATTCTAATCAAGTAGGAAACACACTTACTGAACCTGATATTACTGTAGACTATTTAAGCACCGACTATATGGAAATGTTAAAAACTGATGGTGCTACAGAAACTTACGCAACTTTAGGAGAAATTACCACTGCAACTGAAGGGACTTTCGATGCAGTCGCTGATGGAAAAGCCATAGTAGAAAGTGATGAAGAAGAAGCAGGCTACTATGTAGCTGATAACAACACTGCCTTGCCAATAATAATTGATTCAGGAACTCGTGTTGTGTTTTCAGATGATTCTGGTTCAAAGGTTGTTACACCAGAAGAATTCGTTTCATTACATAATGATTTACTTTCTAGTGAAACTTCAGCTGAATCCGAAAATGTATATGTAATTTACACCTTCGGAACTCAAACAGTTCTTATACTTCCATATGTTCATGGTGCTTCTAATGTTTAATAGTGCTCCGGACCCAATAGCCTTTACTATATTTGGCATAGATGTAGTATGGTATGGCTTATTAATAGCAACTGCATTTCTTGTAGCCTGCACTCTAATTTATATTAGAGCTCCTAAATACCAAATCGAACAAGATAAAACTCTTGACATGTTTATTGGTATCATCCTTGGAGGCATTATTGGTGCACGGTTATACTATGTAATCTTTCAATGGGATAACTATAAAGGTGATCTCGGTAAAATATTAAACATCACTGAAGGCGGCCTTGCAATACATGGTGGGCTTATTTTAGGTGCAGTTGTACTTTTTTTCATATGTAAATATCATAAGATAAACTTTTTAAACTGCCTTGATATCTTCGCACCAGCAGTAGCACTTGGGCAAGCAATTGGAAGATGGGGTAATTACTTTAACTCAGAGGCTCACGGAGGTCCTACAGATCTACCTTGGGCAATTCCAATAAACGGCGAACTTGTTCACCCTACTTTTTTGTATGAGTCTATATGGTGCCTCTTACTGTTTGTTGGGCTTATATTATATGAAAATCGAAGAAAGTTCCAAGGAGAAATAGTCCTTATATACGGCGCCCTTTATTCTGTCGAGCGCTTTTTCGTTGAGGGTTTGAGAACAGACAGCCTCATGTTTGGGCCATTTAGGCAGGCCCAATTGTTCAGCTTATTAATATTTATCATTTGTGTAGGATTATACATATTTTTTTATAGAAAAACATATGCTAAAAAAAAATCTTAAAAATACAAAACTGTTAATTCAAGAAAATTAAATATAAATTATTGTTTGCCCAGGATTTTTCCCAACATACAAGGCAAGTAACGAGCGAAGGAAGGCGCGTACCCTATGTACGTAACTGACGTAGTAAGTCACTTTAACGCAGTAGGCTGTGAAAAAGACAAGCAAAAGAAGGAGAAAAAATGAAACTAGGAATAGTAGGCCTACCAAACGTAGGCAAAAGCACATTATTTAATGCAATCACAAAGGCTGGAGCGGAGGCAGCTAACTACCCATTCTGCACTATTGAACCTAATGTTGGGGTTGTATCTGTACCTGATGAAAGGCTAGAGGTCCTAACTGAACTATATAATTCTAAGAAAACATTGCCTACGGCTATTGAATTTTATGATATTGCTGGACTTGTAAAGGGTGCTTCTAAAGGAGAAGGTCTAGGGAATAAATTCCTTGGTCATATTAGAGAGGTTGCTGCTATTGTACATGTTGTGAGGTGTTTTGAAGACCCTAATGTAATCCATGTTGATGGAGTTGTTAACCCTATTTCTGATATTGAAACTATTAATATGGAACTTATTCTTTCTGATATGGAACTTGTAGATAGACGTCTTCAGAAGACAAAGAAAAATCTTAAGAGTGACAAATCACTGAGCGGAGAGCTGGCAATCCTTGAAAAAGTTTCTGAATGCCTCAGCGAGGGAAAATCTGCTAGAGCTTGCGACTTGGATGACGATGAAACTGTTTTTGTTAAATCCCTTGATTTACTTTCATTTAAGCCTGTTATTTATGCTGCAAATGTTAGTGAAGATGAGGCTGCTGAATGGTCTGGAAACATACATGTAAAAGCTGTTGAAGAGCTTGCTGCTAAGGAAGAAGCCGACGTTGTTGTTATTTGTGGAAAAATTGAAGAAGAGCTTTCTACTCTTGATGAAGATGAAAAAACTATGTTCTTAGAAGAGCTAGGAATTTCTGAATCTGGCTTAGATAAACTTGTTAAAGCTTCTTATCACTTATTAGATCTTATCTCTTTCTTAACTGCTGGGCCTAAAGAAGTAAGAGCTTGGACAATCAAAAGAGGTACTAAGGCTCCTCAAGCGGCTAGCAAAATTCACTCTGACATTGAGAGAGGCTTTATTAGAGCTGAAACTATTGCATTTGAAAAACTAAAAGAATGTGGTGGTAATATGGCGGCAGCCAAAGAGCAAGGTCTTGTTAGATCAGAAGGTAAAGACTATATTGTTCAGGATGGTGACGTAATCAATTTCCTACATAATAGCTAAAGTAACAAAAGAAAGGAATACATAATGAATAACCTAAATGAGTATATTGATCATACCCTTTTAAGAGCGGATGCTACTACCGCAGAAATTCAAAACCTTTGCTTTGAAGCTTGTGAACATGGTTTTCACTCTGTATGTGTCAACACCTCTTTTGTAGGCCTTGCGAAAGCCATGATTAAAGAATATCCTGTGAAAATCACTGCTACAGTTGGATTTCCTCTAGGCGCTTCTAGCACACAATCAAAAGCTTTTGAAACTGACGATGCACTAAAAAATGGAGCACATGAGATTGATATGGTTATGAACCTTGGTGCCTTTAAAGAGAAAGACTTCGAATATGTAGCTACTGATATCGCCACCGTTGTTACAATAGCAAAAAACTATAATGCTACTGTCAAAGTTATTATCGAAACTTGTTTATTAACTGATGAGGAGATAATAAAGGCTAGTCAACTAGCAGTTTCTGTTGGAGCAGATTTTGTCAAAACATCAACTGGCTTTAGTACTGGGGGCGCTACAGTAGAAACTGTGGCACTTATATCTAAATCTATAGCTGAAAATGGTAAAGTTAAAGCATCTGGTGGTATAAAGACTAAGGATGATGCAATTAAGATGATTGAAGCTGGTGCAGATAGAATTGGCACCAGTAGTTCTCTAGAAATTATAAAGTAAACAGTTGTCACTGATGGAGGAAAATATGAAACTTACCGAATTAACAAAAAATGCTGGTTGAGCGGCAAAGATAGGTCCTGGGACCTTGTCACAAGTTTTGTGCCACTTACCAAAGTTCGAAGACCCAAATTTAATTATTGGCTTCGATACTAGCGATGATGCTGCAGTTTATCGCTTAAATGATGATACTGCAATGATACAAACAGTAGATATCTTCCCTCCTGTAGTGGATGACCCTTATTTTTATGGGCAAATTGCTGCTGCAAACTCAATAAGTGATGTATATGCTACTGGTGGAACGCCTACAATATGTATGAATATTTTTGCTTTCCCCGAAAACCTTCCAAAAGAATACGTACAGGGAATCCTCGAAGGTGGTTATGATAAAGTAATAGAAGCTGGAGCAATTATTGCAGGAGGCCACACACTTCAAGATGATGAACCAAAATACGGTCTTTGTGTAACTGGATTTGCCCACCCTGATAAAATTTGGGCTAATAGTACCCTTAATGAGGGTGACCTACTGATTCTGACAAAACCAATAGGAAGCGGCGTATTAAATACTGCAAACAAGGCAGGATTACTAAAACCTCCTACAGAAAAGAACTTAATTAAGCATATGAGCTCATTAAATAAAGCTGCCTTTGATATTATGACAAACTATAAAATTAATGCTTGTACAGATGTTACTGGGTTCGGACTTATGGGTCACGCCTATGAAATGGCAATCGGCTCTGGACTTACTGTGTCTTTTGATTCAGGAAGCATTCCTATCATGAACCAGTCTTTAGAAATGGCTGAAATGGGAATTATTCCAGCTGGAGCCTATGCAAACAGAGATTATCTAGAGTGCAAAGTATCAGTTTCTGATACGGTTTCTCTTGCCCTCTCTGACCTTATGTTTGATCCTCAGACTTCTGGCGGTCTACTCTTTTCTGTATCAGAAAAAGATGCACCTAAAATTCTCGAATCCTTAAAAAATGAGATTCCTGAAACAGCAATAGTTGGTGAGGTTCTAAAAAAACAATCTACCCACGTAATATTAAAATAGATTTGTAAATTTATAAGTAAAAGGAGATTATCAAACTATGAATAAATTAGATGCAAAAGGTTTTAACTGCCCAGAACCTGTTATTATGACAAAAAAAGCTTTAAGCAGCTTAGGCACTCCCTTAGAGGTTACTGTTGATAATAAGGTCCCAATGGAAAATATTAAACGATTTGCAACAGGTCGAAAATATAATGTAATTGTCCGTGAAGAAGATACAAACTTTGTCATTGAAATTTCAAAATAAAATTCTTTCGGATTAATTATATAAAAAAATACAAATAGGTTGTAGCAACGCTCAGAGCTTACTACAACCTATTCTTTTATATTTTTATTTTACTCCTACAGATTAAATATGGCTACTCTGTTCTTAATGCAATTACAGGGTCTTTTTTAGCAGCACTTTTAGCTGGTAGAAGGCCTCCTAGGGCTGTAATAATTACACTAATCGCAATTAGTATTGCTCCAGTTTCAATAGGTAGCGCAGTAGTTAATGTCTCACTACCCACTAAATTTTGAATTATAGCAGTAATTGGTATATTTAATATCATTGTGATAACAACACCAAGCAACCCTGAGCAAAGCCCTATGATAACTGTTTCTGCATTAAAGACTTGAGAAATATTAGCCTTCGAAGCACCCAGTGCCCTTAATACACCGATCTCTTTCGTTCTCTCTAGCACAGAAATATGCGTTATTATACCAATCATAATACATGACACGATTAATGATACAGCTACAAAAGCAATTAATACATAAGTGATTACATCTATCATTTGGGTCATTGAAGAAGTCATTGTTTCAACAAGGTCTGTATATACAATTTGATTTTCCTCATCTACAGTACTATTATAGTCATCTATTGCAAGTACTGCAGCATCTTTATCCTCAAAACTATCTGTGTAAATGCTAATTGCCGTTGGCGCATCGTAGTTAACCTTTCCAAAGGCTACCATAATCTCGTCATAGGTCGGAATACTGCTATCCTCACTATCAAAAGTTTCTCCAGTCAACACACTTTTGGTTTTATCTGACTCCTGAGCTACTACAACACTACTTTCATTTGTCTCCGAAATAATACTATCTGTAAGCTCTGTAGTATAACCTATTGCGCTTGATACTAATTCTACATCCTCTTCTGCATTAGGCTTTGCAACCCCAACTATTTTTAGTTTAGTATTTTCAGTAACATTACTTTTGTTTTCTTCATAATATGTGTCATCGTTATATGTAAACAGTCCACTATCTGTTTCCTCAAACCTATCAGCTGCAGTAACTAAGAATAACTCTTGCCCTAGAATTTCTTCATAGTCCCAAACAAGCTGAGCAACTTCCTCTTCATCTTCAATTGACTCAGAAACTTCAATATATTCATCTGCCGTTATTAATCCTAGTTGATAAAGAGTACCAGCACTTACCTCATTATTTTCATCCACAAATAATACAACTTCATTGTAGTTTTCTGGCCACCCGCCTGAAAGCATATCATACCCTTCAATTATTGTTTCATTGACAAGACCCTCGTCATTTCCTGCCATAAGCTCTGTAAAGTTAGCTGGAGCAGAATCAGTTGTAGTATTTCCTACCATTTGGCTCATGGCTGCTTCAGGACCTCCTCCGCCACCTGACTCCATCGTAACCGAACTAGCAGATTGAGTAACATCAACTGTAGTCAACGCCTCTGGATCTGCATCTGTATTTACTAAGTTGCCTTCACTATCATAAGTAAAAACATCGAAATTCGTATCATAAGAATATACTATTCCACTTTCACCTAAATACTGATTGAATTGGCTATCTGTCCCTTCCAAATATGCCTTAAAATCTGTCAAATTGTTTTCTATAGAAAGAGAAGCCTCTCTATTTATCTCACTATAATCAGAGTATACCCCCTCTTTAGCATCAGTTTTTTCATTATTTGAGGCATTACCTCCTGAAGTAGGCATTCCACTGCCGCCCATTAAGGCTGCATAGTCCATAGCTTCTGCTTCAATAGTTATTGGGTATGACTCCATAGTTTCGCTTTGCAAAGTATCTATATACGAGTTGACTCCGCTAGATAGGGACATAATTAATGCTATCCCAATAATTCCAATGGAACCTGCAAAGGACGTAAGAAGTGTCCTTCTTTTTTTCGTCATAAGATTTTGAAAGCTTAATGAAAAGGACGTCAAAACTGACATTTTAGCTTTTTTAGCTCCATCTAATTTAGAAGTATTCTCTACCGTTTCATCTATTATAAAAGGATCTGTGTCTCCTACAATTCTCCCATCTTTAAGCTTTACTATACGAGATGAATACTCTTCTGCAAGCTCTGGGTTATGTGTAACCATAACAACTAAACGTTCTTTTGCTACCTCTTTAAGTAGTTCCATGATCTGAATACTTGTTTCAGTGTCAAGAGCCCCTGTTGGCTCATCTGCTAAAAGTATATCTGGATTATTTACAAGTGCTCTTGCAATTGCTACACGCTGCATTTGGCCTCCAGAAAGCTGGTTTGGTTTTTTATGTGTATGTTCCTTCAACCCCACATTTATCAGTGCATCTTTTGCCCTTTTTCTTCGCTCTTGCTTAGAAATGCCTCCAATTGTCAAAGCCAGCTCTACATTTCCAAGTACTGTTTGATGAGGTATTAAATTATAACTTTGAAAAACAAAGCCAATTGTATAGTTTCTATAAGTATCCCAGTCCCTATCTTTATAACCTTTTGTCGACGTTCCATTTATGATTAAGTCCCCACTATCATAACTATCTAAACCTCCAATAATATTTAGAAGTGTAGTTTTTCCTGATCCACTAGGCCCAAGAATTGAAACAAATTCATTCTTTCTAAAACTAAGGCCAACTCCATCTAAAGCTCTTTGTATTAGTTCACCCGTTTTATATTCTTTGTAAATATTCTTTATTTGTAGCACTTTGTTCTCCTTTTCATGTCTAATTTTATTATGTACTTAGTGTAACAGCATTAATTAAACACAAATATAGTAAACTATAAACAAAAGATTAATAAATTTAAACTGTTTATAAACTATGTGATTAAAAAAATAGCTGATACATATTACTGCACCAGCTTGTGAACTTATTCTTCCAATATTTTATATAAAATTGTAGTTATTATGCCTAAGACTCCAAGGCCAGAGATAATATAAGGGGGATTTAACACTGTTATTACAGTAGTCAGTGAATCTCCAAGAAACTGAGCCATTACTCCAAGAGCTTCGACAACAGCCTCAATAATAGCATCATTAAGATAGTTTGCAATGTATATAAAGACTATTCCATATGCTAACAAAAATAAGTATGATATTAGCCCTAGTACAATAGAACTATTGCCTATTATCACTTTGATTAAGTTAATTATAAGTAAGGCAACTATAATTAGTGGGATTACGTTAAATATTCCGTACACAGCGATTTGCACTATATATTCTTCTGCAAATAATTCTCCTATAAGTTTCGGTATAGATAGTAAGGTAAACTCACCATTTTCTGGTATTGCTGCTATAATATTTTCTGGTAAAAAAGAGCCTATAGTCTCCATAATTGGGTTATTCATTAGTTTAGCTATAGGAGTTGAAACCCAACTCGTCATGAATAAAGCTACTCCTAAAATAATTATTGTACAGTTTATGATTATTGCAATTAGCTTTTTTATCATCCTTACACTCCCCTTAATAACCTGCATTTTTAAACTTATATCCTGCTCCCCAAACTGTAACAAGGTATTCAGGCTCTGAAAAATCTTTTTCTATCTTCTTTCTTATTCTATTAATATGAACTGCCACCGTAGCATCATATCCATAAGCATCTTGTCCCCATATTTTTTCATAAAGATATTCTCGAGAAAATACTATATCCGGGTTAGACATAAGGAAAAATAGCAATTCAAATTCTTTACTCTTTAACTGAATTTCTTTTCCCTCTACTAAGACAGAATAGGTATTAGGTTGAAGGGTTATACCTCCGCTTGTAATCATCGAATCTTTATTATCAATTTTATCATTGAATTTTGTTAACCTTTCATATCTAGAAATATGTGATTTTATTCTTGCAACTAATACTTGAGGAGAAAAGGGTTTTTCTACGTAATCATCTGCTCCAATACCTAGACCTCTAATTTTATCAATATCATCTTGCCTTGCTGTGACCATAATAATAGGTATATTCACTTCTTCCCTTATTTTTTTACATACTGTAAATCCATCCATCCCAGGCAGCATTAAGTCGAGTACGACTAAGTCAAAGGTTCCTGTTAGAGCTTTGCTCAGTCCTTCTATGCCATCCCCTGCTATCTCAGCCGAGAACCCTTCTATTTCTAAATAGTCTCTTTCTATTTCTGCTATAGCCAAATCATCTTCAATAATTAGGATTTTTTTCATTTTTCACTTCCTTTTTTAGACATATATCAATTTGGAGTCCACTATTATTTATATTTTTTGCTGTAACTGTTCCTTCCATTTTGTTAACTATTTTCTTTACGATTGCCAGTCCAATGCCACTGCCTTTATCAGTATGTCGTCTCGCCTTATCATCCCTGTAAAACATATCAAATAGCTTTTCAATGGAGTCTTCATTCACTCCTGGTCCATCATCTGCTAATTCTATCGTTACATACTCTTTCTCTTCTTTAAAACTAATTATTAAGATTCCTTTTTCTTTATTTTTGTACTTTAAGCTGTTATCCGCTATATTTGTAAGAATAGTTTTTAATTTTTCCGAATCAATCCAGGCAGTTACAGGTGTGTATTTTGGTATTATTTCTAACCCTGACAGTTTATACTCTTCTCCCCAATCCCCAAGAAATTTTTCTATTTCCTTATCAATTCTTCTTTCTTTCATATCCAAGCTATATGTTTCTAAATCTGGTTTAGAGAATTGGATTATTTGTGAGATCATTCTTTGAATAGTTATTGATTTCTCTTTAATTGTTTTAAGATATTTTTGCTCCATCTCTGGTGTTTTTGCCACACCATCAATAAGGCCTTCTACGTAGGCCTGAATAGATGTAAGAGGTGTCCTTAAATCATGTGTTACCCCTAGTAATAATTCTTTCCTATCTTCCTCGTACTTTCTTTCAATCTCCTTTATTTCTTTTAATTTAATGGTCATTTCATTAAAACTGTCTATTACTTTTGCAAACTCATCATCACTTTTATAGACTAGCTTAACATCTAAATTCCCATTTTTGATTTGGTCAACGCCTGAAACTAATATATTTAAGGGTTCATTTATTTTTTTAAATACAAACTTTGTTAGAAACCTATTGATAATTATAGTAAATATCAGTCCTAATGCTATTATTAAAACTCTCCAATTAGCTGTGCTTTCTTCAAGGTTTGATACCACTAGTTGAAAATCAATATATCCATAAACTGTAAAAGTTTTACCTTCAACTTCAAAAGAATCAGTAGCTAAATTATAATTACTAGTCGAAAGTTGCTCTATTTCTGGATTTTCCTTAAGTAGCATGATAAGATTCTTTTCTTCACTAGTAATGTTTTCACTAATGTATTTTTCCTTTCCATCTTCCTCAATATATATCCCTGCCCCTTCAATATTGTCTAGCTTGAGAGTATTCGCGATCTCATCTGAAGATGCACCCTCTTTTATCATAGTCTCAATTTGTGAGCTAGTAATGCTCAAATGTTCTTTAAGTGTACTCTCATCAAACCCATTGGACTCCTTAATATTTTCCTGATTTAGAAACATAATCGTCGATAATATTATTACAAATATGACAGAAAATATTCCTGTAAATATATTTGATAAAAAAATTCTACGTTTTAGTGACATTTCTTCTCCTATTACTTTGCAATTTCACAAACTTTCATTTGTAGTATACCACCTGTGCAATTAGAAATAATAAACTAATTTTTAATTATTATAAACTATCTTTAAACTAATAACTTTTATACGAAATAAAATACCAAGTATACATACTTGGTATTGATTCTACTTGCTTTAATTTCATATTTTAGTTCAACTAAAATGTCCTACTTGTTAAGACTTAGTTTGTCTACTTATTTCGCCTGCTAGAGTCTTTCCTGATTAATTGAAGCATTATTATTCCAAAAACTGCACCAACAAAGAGTAAAAGAATTAATGGTACTATCCAAATTAGCATTTCAAAATCATATATTACAATTTCCATTTCATTTTCCATTTTCTCTCCTTCCCTTTTTACTGATTTTTTATATAGTTACTATTATTAAATGTTTCGCTTTTTAATCAAGTACTTTTCTGCACATCATCAGTATAATCTTATGTTCCCTATAAATCAAGCTACTTCATAGGATTTTCAAAAAAGAAGCCTGTGATTCATCACAAAGCTTCTCTCATGAATAATTTTCCTAAATTAGGATTCCATATTATCTATGGATATGATTAATAGCATCGCTTATTAAAGCCTTATTACTGCTCTATCTATTTGATAAAACCTTTATCAGTCAGAATTGCTTCCGCTTTTTCTTTATTTGCTTCGCTCATTAATACAATTGGGCCAGTGCAACCCATTCCACTTTCAGCATAGATTTTTTCTTTCCATAATGCAGATACTGCATCTTCTAAATCCATTACTTCAATTCCTGAAATTTGTGCTGTTACTGGTTCTTTTGGTGGAGCTTCAACTACTTCTTCAGTTGCTGCCGCTGCACCCTTACTTGCTGCCTTTATTCCAGCTAGAATTTCTTTAAGTCCAGCTTTATTAGCTTTAGCAAATTCATCAGCTGCAACCTTTGCCCACTTACCATCTACTAATTGGCTTGCATATTCAATTGCGCCTGCTATTACTGGTGCTCCTGAAGCTCTTGAAATGATCATTACTAACTTGTCATAACCTTCGCCAATTCCAGGTCCGTATCCATAGCCCATAGCTTCATAGCCGCCACCTGTTGTGTATGCAGAAAAAATCTTAGTCATTAGATTTCCTGTTAAAGAGTCCAGTACCATGATATCTGATGTGGCAGTAAGTAAATCATTACCTCTCATTACAATTCCACCGTCTGCTCTTGCTGATTCAGCAAAAGATATATCATATCCATTTTCTTTTAATTCAAGTAGTGCTTTTTCAGCTTGTCTTGCACCATCAATATTTGCAATTCCAACTGTCGGTGCTGGATTTCCTGAAGCTTTCGCTGAGATTATACCTGCAATTGCATTTTTTACCATAGCACAAACTCTGTCTGTATCACTTGTTCCTGTAGTTGTTGCAAGGAAAAGCTCTTTACCCATGCTTGGAGTAACAATTCTTCCTACTGTTGATACACCAATTGGGAATGGGAAGTGCATTGTAACAGCCCCATCAATTTCTCCGTTTTTCAGCATATCTTCCATTTTTTTGTGAACATCATCACCTTCGATCAGGATTGCTTCATATCCTTTTCTTTTTGCTAATTCAATACCTAACTTAATATTGTCTTCGCCTAGTTCACTATCTTCACCTGCAATACCAATTACAGGTTTCTTTCCGTATGACCCTGTTTCCAGTGCATCCGCCACCTCAAGGAAGGTGTCGGCTATCATTTTTTTAATTACTTGTTCTGACATATTGTTCCTTCCTTTCCTTAAGGGTTATTCTGCTAAAAGGCTGTTAGCGAAGTTTCTCATTGCTTCACCAATCATTTCTTTTACTTTATCTTCATCAACACCTGCAGTAGCAGCACCTTTTCCACTGTTAGCTTCTAGAATAAAGCTTACTCCATCAAATAAGTTAGTCATTCTTCCTAAGAATAGACTTCCTTTTCCGATAATCATTGCTTTTTCAATATCGCCTGCAATTAAAGCATTTGCTGCATGTCCCATGTAAGGTACTCCTGATGGAATATGTCCTTGAGTTGGCGCCCATCCTGGCATTCCGTGTGTTTCAACGAATTTAGCAATGTCAGCTCTTTCGATATCTCCTCTTTTTACTCCTAAAGCAGCTATCATTTTATAGTTAGCTTCAGGAACATCTCCAGCTCCAGCTGGCTTAGTGATATCAGGGTTTTGCATTTCTGGTGAGAACTTGTCTACATCTGTAAGTTTTAATCCTGCTCTATCTAATGGATCAGTTACTAGGCTTGAGATTACAGCTTGAGGTGAAGAACCTGTTCCAACACAGTGTCTACCAACAATATCTGTTCTGATTACTGGATTAACGCCATCATCAGCTGTAATTAGTACTGCAAATCCAGCAATTACATCTTCAAGAATCGGCATTCCTTTTTTAAGGTGATCTTTACCATTCATACCTAGTTTCGCTGTACAACCACCTGCAGTTACTGCGATAGTTTTAAATGTTCCAGCTTGAACTAGAGAAGCTGCAGTTAATACTGCGTGTGATGGTGCAGCGCAGAATCCTCTAACGTCGCATCCTGTAGCATTTACAAATCCAGCTGTTTCAGCAGCAGCTTTTGCAAAGTTACCACCACCTCTTTGGTTCATATCTCCACAAGCTTCTTCACAGCAGTCGATTACGTAATCGATTTCTGTTACATCAACACCTGTGGATTTTACTAGGTTAAGTAGAGATATAACGCTTGATGCCTTAGTAACAAGGTTTTCTAGCATTACGTGAGCTGAAAGGTTAACATCTACTTCGTGTGCAGTTTTAATTACTCCAACAAGTTTTTCGCCCTTGTATAGAGGCTCTGCATGCTCTTCTTCAACTAAAGCTTTTAGTGTAGCTTCGTCATCTGTGTTTTTATCTAGAATTGCAGCTCTTTCAACACCAATTAGAGCGTGTGCTTCAAGTTTAGCCTTTGTTTCTGCTGCAAAATCTTTTTCTAATTTTACTAGGTCAAACGCGTCACAAATTTGGATAAGTCCATAGAATTCATCTTGCCCTAAAATCTCTCCAAATTGTCCTTCTGTCTTAGCATCCTCTGCTTTTTTGTCAAACCAAGGAAGTTCTAATCCTGCTAGAGCTTCTGGTTTTTGATTTCCAATATAAACTTGGTGAGGAATGTAGTTTACGATATCTTCGAAAGACCTAAGGTTCTTTGGAACTTCTTTTAGATAATCTGAGTCTGGATTAACTAACTTTTCTGTTGTTTGAGTTGTTCCAGCTGTCATTACCATATCTGGTGCTGCAGCTAGTGTATATGCTGCGCCTTTTAATACTGCGTATCCGCTCATAATATTATTTCTCCTTTACTTGTCTTCTAATTTAGATTATTAGTGACCTTCAACAAATTTTTCAGCTTGAGTTGCTGCAATTGCACCATCAGCTGCCGCTGTTACAACTTGTCTAAGTGATTTTGTTCTAATGTCTCCAGCAGCAAATACTCCAGGAATATTTGTTCTCATGTTATCATCAGTTGGAATATATCCATCTTCCATTTCTACATGTCCTTCAAATACAGCTGATTGTGGTTTAAATCCTATGAATACAAATACTCCAAAAGTACCGTCTTCTTCATCTGCTGTATATTCACTGATTTCACCTGTTTTTGTGTTTTCGATAACCATTGTTTCAACAAGTCCATCACCTTTTAGCTCTTTAACTACTGAATCCCACATAAATTCAACCTTTGGCTCAGCAAATGCTTTTTCTTGGATCGATTTTGCAGCTCTTAGCTCATCTCTTCTATGAATAATTGTAACTTTTCTTGCAAACTTTGTTAGGTATAAAGCCTCTTCTACTGCAGAGTCTCCACCACCAACTACAAATACTTCGAAATCTTCGAAGAACGCAGCATCACAAGTAGCACAGTAAGAAACACCTTTACCTGTAAATTCAGCTTCTCCTGGGCAACCAATATGCATTGGTGATGCGCCTGCAGCAATAATTACAGATTTTGCTTGGTAAGTTTCTTTATTACATTTAATAGTTTTAATATCTCCCTTAAGATCCATGTCCACTACTGTATCAAGAACTTTTTCAGCACCGAAGTGTTCTGCTTGTCTTGACATTCTATCAATTAACGTTGGGCCTGACTCTTCTTCAAGTCCGCCTGGGTAGTTTTCAATTTCAGCTGTTTGAACAATTTGTCCGCCATCTTTATCTTTTTCAATAATTAATGTCGACATTCTTGCTCTTCCTGCATATAATCCCGCTGAAAGGCCTGCAGGACCTGCACCTATAATGATAATATCATATACTTTACTCATGTTATTTTCCTTCCTAACGCTTCTTTTTTAAAGTTGTTAGCTTTTTGTTTTGAATATTGTTTTTTAATGTTTTTTGTATACATGTTTTTTTTGATTAGAAAAACTAAGTTTTCTTTTTTTTATCTTGAAATATTTTTCATTATGGCGAAAAATATTACATCTGTCCTCAAAATAAGAAATACAATTATCTCTAATTGTATTTAAAGGGCGAGGGATGCTCGCCCTTTATTTATTAATACTTACAGAATTGATCTCTGATTGATTTCATTTCACTTACAATGTCATCAATATCAAGTACCATTTCCATCATGCTGATTTGGTCGTCATAAACGCCTGCATCAACTTCATCTTTCACCTCTGGTTCACAAACGTGATATACTGCTAGTCCCAACGAGACTCCGGCTAGCGGACCTGCAAAAGTAGGGTCACCTGCTGTTACTGTTTCAGCAGCTAGACCTGCTGCTTCTCCTTCTGCTGCTCCTAGTACAACTACTAGGTTTTCAGCTCCGAATTGATCAGCAAAATCTTTAACTCTCTTTTGGTTTTCTAAGTCCATTGCGCCTGCAGCCGTTCAGACAAAGCATTCTGTTGAAGAAAATACTACTTCTCCACCAGCTGTCTTCACACATTCGTCGATTGCTGGGCCTGGAATTCCGTCTCTGTCGCCAATGATAATCACTTTTTTATCTTTTAATAGTGCCATCCTGATTTCCTCCTTCCTCGAGATTATTTATATACTCCTTTCGGGATATATCTTATTTATTGTATTGTACTACTTTGTAACCAATCTTTGGTTATCAATTATACATACTTTTGAATCATTGCTTCAACGTTATCTCTAGTTGCTTCTTCTTTAATTAGCTCTTCAACTTTTTCTCCACCTTTGTAGATAGCAATAACTGGAAGTCCCATGATTTTTTGGCTAATTGCAAGTCTTCTAGCTCCTGTTGTGTTTAGCTTACAAAACTTGATTTTATCTCCATATTTTTCTGAGAATTCAATAATATGTGGCATTAGAGCTTCACAAGGCACACATCCGTCCCCATAAAAGTCCACAAGTATTGTTCCTTCAGCTTCTAGTACTTCAGCTGCAAAAGTATTTTTGTCGCAAATTACCATAATTTTTTCTCCTTTTTGTTTAATTAATTAATACTAATAGTATCTGTTTATATGCTCTAGTTAACAAGGGAGTTTCCTTGTTAGCACAATATATAATAGAGCAATTATTGTGCCAAGTTTCTACCTGTTAGCTTGAGAAAGCTCTTAGGTAGTTTATAATAAACGGTACAATGTAATAAATTTGATTTGTAAGCACAGATAGCCCACAGTTTAATTTAAATACGAATTTCCGTATTATTCTTGTTTGTGTTATATAGTTTTTTATATAACTGGGTTTCTTTATTATTTTAAAACACTCTTGTTTCCCTTTGAATTATTGTGTTCTAAGGATTAATCTTTAAAAATATAACAGCAACCTTATATACATTTATTATAGATCGCTGTTATATACATGTCAAACTTTATTTTTGTTTTTTTGACCTTTTTTGTTATTTATACATTTTTATATTTCAAAAATGTATATTTCTGTTAATACTTTGTTATATTAGCTGTTTTTTTGTTTTGCTCTAATGATATTTTTACCTACAATAAATGCAATTAGTGCAAATCCGATGTATCCACTAAATCCGTAAACATAGTTTACGAAAGTTGAAAAGTCTAAGAATAAGCTAATTATTAATCCTACTACTGCTAAAGTGCAAGTAACTATGTAGAATCCTTTTGTTTTCTCTGTTGTAAATCTTGCAGATGGTTGCCATAATAGTGGTACTGCTGTAGTGTAAATACCAGCCATTATAATTACAGCATAAGCTGTTGCAAATGCAGGGCTAATTTTTGCTGCTAATATTAATGAAGGAACACTTGTGCCTACAACCTCTGGTAGGTAAGCCAGTAGACCAAGCATTAGAACTGTACAACCAAGAACAAATCCAAATGATCCGCCAAAAGCTCCAAGTCTAGCTTCTTTAATACTATTTGCACCTTTACCCATAGCCGCAAGGAAGGCTACTAACCATAACATACAGAATCCAACATACGAGAATACTGAGAAGTACCAACCTAGGCCATTACCAATTCTGCTATCTTCAATTACCTGATCGTAAGATCCATCACTTATCAATTTTGCATTTTCAGCGATACCTTCAAAGTTAGTAACAACTCCGTAAGCACCAATACCTACTGCAATAAGAACAATAAGAGGTCCAATTTTACCTATAATTTCTACAATTCCATTTAGTCCACCAAGTACTGTTCCTGCTGCAAGCACCATCATTACTACTGAACCAATCCAAGAAGCTATTCCGTACTGAGCATTTAGTGTTGCTCCAGCAGCTGTTAACATTCCTACATAAGATAAAAATACAAATAATAAAGTGAAATAGTCGTAAAATCCGCCTACATATTTCCCGCAGTAATACTTGAATATATCTGCACCTTTTTCAAATTGCTCTCTATATCCAGTCGCAATAAAATCTGCGCCAACATAGAAGAATAGCAATAGTACTCCAAGTCCTACTAAAAATCCTTCATATCCAAAAAGTGCGAAATATTGAAGTATCTCTTGTCCTGTTGCAAATCCTCCACCTATTAGGAAAGCAATAAATGCTCCCGCGAAAGTTATGACTCTTCCCCATTTAACTACTGGTTTATTTTCCATAATATCTTCTCTCTTTCGTAAATTTACTATATCATCAACTTGACTGACACAGGTTGTTAAAAAATAGATAATGATATATATGAGTTTGCGAGGAAACGGTCAAGTTCCCTCGCAAAAACAATTTTATAATTATTGTACTCTTTATTCGAATACTGTTTGCTCTGTAACTTCTGTTTGCAGTGCATCTAAAGCTTGTTTTACAAGTTTCATTCTTAACTTGTAACTTCCTTCTTCTCCTAAAGTAGGGTCCCCGATTGGGTATGGGATACCTATAGCAGGTACTATTCTGTTAGCTCCTATTGTTAATGAAATAGGTACTACAGTACAAACATGAACTACTGGAATTCCAGCTCTCTCGATTTCTTTTACCATTGTTGCTCCGCAACGTGTACAAGTTCCTCAAGTAGATGTTAGAATAACAGCGTCTACGCCATCTTCTACTAATTTTTTACTAAACTCTTCTCCAAAGCCTTTTGAGTTACCAATAGCTGTACCTGTACCTGTTGTTGTTACGAAGTAGTTAGCTAATTCTCCGATTTCTCCTGCTTTTTCAAGTTCTCTAATTGCATCTAATGGCACTACTAGGTTAGGGTTTTCTGTAACGAAAGCTCTATCATATCCACCATGAATAGTCATAAAATCATCAGCTGAAAGTGTTTCCATTCCTGTGATATCATAGATTCCATATTTTGTAGCACTTGAAGACTCTATTCTGTCAGGGTTACCTTGAGGTACAACACCCCCAGAAGTTACTATAGCAATTTTTGCTCTAGTCATGTCTTTGATAGCTGGCATTGGGTCAACTCTATCAAATTTTGGCATTGGATATTCTGTTACAAATTCTTTTTTCGCCATTTTTTTGATTAGCATATCAACAGCTCTGTCAGAACCACGTTTTTCTGCAAAGTAGTTAACTCTGATTCCTCTTTCCATATAACCTTCAGCATCTGGTGAAAGAATTTCTTCGCCTGCTACCATTTTCTTACCTAAAGCAGCAATCTTTGGCATACAATTTCTCATATCAGCGGCTGAATCTCCTGTAGCAATTACATGTACATCTTTTTTAAACATGTCTGCACCAGGATTTTCTATATACATTCCTGTTACAACTGGAATTCCTAGCTTTTCTTCTACTGCCTTAGCAATAGTTCCGCAAGCAACTCCGTATCTTCCAGCGTTAAATGCTGGTCCTGCTACTAGTAATGCTGGCTCATATTTACCAATCATACCAATTAGTTCTTCTGTAGCTGATTCTAAATTTTCTCCAAAGTATGAGTCACCACAAATTGCAGTAGCAACTACTTCATAGTCATCACCTAGAGCAGCTTGCAGAGCCATACCTGGGCCTACAACCCCATCTCTGATTTCTGGTGCGATATCAGCTTTTTCTTCTCCACCGATTCCAGCAAAGAAATTGTTTATATAATGAACAACTTTAATTTTACTCATTGTTTACTTCCTCCTTTTTAATTCTATGTTATTAGTATCCTCTTGCTGCTAGCTTGTTAAAGCCATTAGCAATAGTTGATGCGATAATGATTTGAAGTTCAGCTTCAATGCTTCCATCTTCTTTCATACTTCCTTCGTATCCACCGATCATAGTTTCAACAAAGTCTAGTGTTCCAATAACACGATCCATTGGTGGGAAGTCAATAATTATATTTCCTTGTCCACAAGATACTAGTGCATCAGCTTCATCAACAGCGTCAGCTAGAGATTGTGATTTACCATCTCTTCCTGGGAATTCATCAGTAATAAGTACTACGTCAATTCCTTTTTGTTGAATCTTCTTGCAGTTCATCATAAGGTCAGTATCCGGGTTTCCGTAACCTTCTTCTGTTACTAATACTCCGTCAAGTCCCATAAATTCAGCAAGTTTAGCTGTCATATCTGAAGAACGTTCTTTATCCATAAGGAAAACGTTTTCATTAGTTAGAATAACTCCCATAAAGTTAATTTCTTTACCATGTCTAGCATATAAGTCCTCAATTACTGGGTTGTTAAAGTGGTGATATGTTGTTACCTTATCGCAAGGCGCAACGCAGTTACCACTGATAATAGCTCCATCCATGATTTCTGTTGGATACATGATAGTTGGAACCATTTCTTTAGCATCAATACCATAGTAATATGTATCATGTAAAAGTCCTTGAGATTGTAACATATGAACATATCCTACTTTTGGAAGGTCTGGGTATTGAGCTGCTTGCTCTGCTAGTGGTTTAGTTTCATAAACTACTACTTCATCTGGCTCAACATCTCTTCCTGCCTCTCCAACGTAAGCACCAACTTTAAGGCCTGCTTCTCTTCCAGCCGCCTCGTAGTCATGTGTTTCTAGTCCTTCTTTAGGCTCTAAAACAACGCATACGTTATATGTTTCTGAGAATGGAGTATACTTTGCAGCATTTCCACTCATATCAATAATACCTTCTTGGAAACCAACAATTCTTCCGCAAGTGATAACAGTAGAACCTACTAATGCATGTGTTCTTCCGCTACCTACTTCTTTAACTTTGTTAAGTGTTCCTGGGAAGATTGCTCCTCCAGAAAGCTTCACTCTTGGCTCAATTACGTCTTTTACTGGCGCAATTCTTGTAGATTCACCTGGTTTAGCCAGTTCTACTGTACAACCAATGATTCTTTCATCCTCAAGTACCAATTTCTCGATTTCTTCTTTATTTACATAAAGAACCCCTTTTTCCACCTTAGTTTCTTGTCCAAACTGTACGTCTGTGATTTTAATTTTTCCCAGTTCTAATTTCAAGTGGCACACCTCCTTAGTGTATGTTTTTAAAACAATAATTATAAAATATCATCTGCAAATCCATTAATAAACGATTCATCTACTGTTTTGAAGTCTTTTTTGATATATTCAGGCCAATTAGGTAGCTTATTTCCCCTGAAAAACTTTTCAGCTGAAGCTATTGCATTTTCAATCATATTAACACTTTCCAAAACTTCCTCTCTACTAGCTTTAGACTTATCTTTTTCTAAAACTATAGTCTTGTAAGGTGTTTGATTTGGCTTAAGACTTCCTGCCATTGGATGGCTTACAAGCTTATGTCCAAGGTGAATATAGTCTCTAACTTTTTCTAAAACATCTAGATATGTTCCTTCTTCTAGAAGCACACACTCCATATGTTCTTTGTATTTGTTATATGCCTTGTCATTGTTTGTTACCATTATTGGGGTTATCTTCATTCCTAATGCCTCCTATTAAGCTCTTGCAGTATCATTCTTTGGTTTGCGTCTTTATATATTGCAATAATTGTGCCATTTTTTAACCATTATTTTACTTATTAATTTACATTACTAATTTGCTCATGTACATTCATTGCTATTTCAATTAAGTAGAATTTTCCTGTATGATATTTTTTTATCAAAGAGCATTTTAGTACTATTTTGCAGAAGGGTGAAATTCATGTGAACATTATATTGTATACAGTTTCCGCCTTTCTTTTGCGGAATTTTTTTTCTTGACAATGAAATTTTTTTCGTTATACTGTATATATATATCAATGATAATTTAGACTATGTATGCCTGTTAAATACTAGGGTTATACACATATTTTACAATAATCTTCATTTACTCTTAACACGCATCTTCTATATCTTCAATTTATTAAAGGGAAATCATGAAACACATAAATACAAATTTAGAAACTAAAAATTTTTTTTTAGAAACAAAAAGTCCTATTATACGAAAAACCTTAGACTTTTGTAAGAAAGCTTCTTTGACTAATTCAAACATTTTGCTTTCTGGAGAATCTGGCACGGGCAAAGAGGTTCTTTCCAGACATATTCACAACCTAGGTAAGCGTAAAGACGAAAACTTTGTTGCAGTAAACTGTTCATCTTTTTCAGACACTCTACTAGAGTCAGAACTATTTGGTCATGAAAAAGGCGCTTTTACTAACGCCTATGATTCAAAAAAAGGCAAAATCGAATTAGCAGATAAAGGCACCTTGTTTTTAGACGAGATAGGTGATACTTCTACTAGCACACAGATTAAACTCCTTCGTACCCTTGAAACTAAGGAAGTTGAACGAATCGGGTCAAATTCGCTAAAAAAAATAGACTTCAGACTTATCTCTGCAACAAATGTAGATCTTAAGGACGCAATTATAAAAGAGACTTTCAGAGAAGATTTCTTCTATCGAGTAAGTACTATTGTAATTACAGTCCCTCCCCTACGTGAACGTATGGAAGATTTGCCAGATTTCATTTCATATTTCTTAGCAAAGTACTCTGCAGAAACAGGCATTGAAATACACTCAATTGAAGATGATGTCTTTGATTTTCTCTATGAGTATGATTATCCAGGAAATATTAGAGAGCTAAAAAACATCATAGAACGTATGGTTGTTTTTTCTGAAAACGGTATTATTACAAGAGATGGCCTTCCAGTAATGCACTCTTACTATTCCCCTAACTGCGCAGCTAACTGCAAAATTCTAGAAAAAAGGGATAAGTTTTCTGAAATAATTAGTTTTGATCAGTTCAAAAGAAACTCTGAAAAAGAATATCTAACTTGGGTATTAAGTCAGGTTGGAGGAAATGTTGCCGAAGCTGCAAGAAGACTAGAAATTAGCTCTAGGCAAATTTTTAATAAGATAAACACACTTGGGATAAAAAAATAATATCTATACTAGTATACCCGACACATAAAACGATTGTAACTTTATTATATACGTCAACTAAATAACCCCAAAAGCTATTTGTATACTATACTTTTGGGGTTTATTTTTTCTAATGTTAGTATTTTCTATTAAAGTAAATATGCGAGAGCTTCATTATTATAGCAGAAACAAGAAGCAACGCTACTATTCCCGCCACTATATAAATTGAAATTCCTTCTGGAATCAGCCCTGATTGCCCAAGAATCATAAGTATAACTGAGATGCCTGTTAGTGTATATAGCATTATTTTAAAGGTCACGTCTAAGGCTTTGCCTTTTATCATCTGATTTCTTTCATCATTTTGCTTTATGCTCTCTTCTTCTACTTTTCCCTCTAGTTCTTTCTTAAGTTTTTCATCTCCTGCCCACCAATCTATATATCTTGCAAAATAGAAAATTGTTAGACCTATAAACATTCCAGCTAATGAGAAGAAAAAGTTAATTTCTCTAAAACATATACCCACGATAATAAGTGTAACACTTAAAACTAATCCTACTATCCCTAATTTAAAATTCTTTTTCATGCCTATTCCCCCTTTTCATAAATAAAAATTTCTTCAATATTCATCTGAAAATAATCGGCGATAGCAAAAGCAAGCTCGAGAGAGGGGTTATATTTCCCATTTTCAATAGAGCTTATAGTCTGCCTAGAAACCTTCATTTCTTTTGCAAAGGATTCTTGACTAACACCTCTTTCTTTTCTTAATTCCTCAACCTTGTTTTTCATCTATGCATCCTCCTACGTAAAGGTTCCTTTACATATAATATATCAGCGATCAGTACTTTTGTCAAGTTACCTTTACATATTCTTCACACAGTGAATCATGCTAGCCATTTACCGTGCTATATTGAGCCTATTACCCTTAAGACATTAAAAGGGACTGATCATATCAGTCCCCTAGTGAATATAAAATACTATTTCCAATTTTACCTACACGTTTCACCACCCCTATATGATGGAGTACATTTAGCATGCTTCTTGAAATTTCAATATTTACTTTTAAATTTTTTGCTAAATCCTTAGAAGTAAAGGTCTCTGATAATGACCCTGGCAACCAGCCTTCATAATCAGCTATACCTGAAATAGTCTTTTCCTCTATAATTTTTGTAGGCAAAGAATCTATTTTAGTGTAACTTTTTCTTCCGTTCTTAACATCTATCCTGTAATCTTCTGCATCCATAACAACAATATGGAATTTCAAGTTAGGATTGCTTAAAAACGGCTTTAGTTTATACAGTTCTTTAAAAATAAAAGCTGGTGCTCCTGTGACAGGCGACTTCCTCTTTCTCAGCACTTCTCCTGTTGCTTCACTTACTAAAATTATTTCTTTTTTTCTTATGATAGGATATATTATAGTAACAGGGTATAACTCTAAAAACACAGAGAGCTTTTTACGCATTTTTTCAAAAGATTTTGTTTGAATTTCTAATATTTCACTTCCAGTAAAAACATCCGCTATCATGCCTTCTATTTTAACTTCTTTACATTTTTCTGAGGGAGAGAAGTACTCTTTTAAAATTCCATGTATACTCTTTTCTGATAAAGTTCCTATTCCTTGACTTGCCTTCACATAACGCTCTTTAGCATTTTCAAAATCCCCTTTATATATAGCTTTAGTCCTCCCATTTATTATTAATTACATATTCTTTAAAAGCCTCAACTGTGGCAGGTAGCTGCGCATATTTATTATATGTCATATAAAACTCTCTTTTCTCATGAAGCCCTTCTATATGATACATTTTTAAGATTCCAGCCTCTACTTCTCGCTTAACTAGACTCTTCGAAATAATTGACACTCCTAGTCCTGCAGCTACAGACTGCTTTATAGCTTCCATAGAGTCCATTATTGCAACTACCTCTAATTTATCTGTTTTGTGCCCTAAACTCTTTAATAATGTTTCAAATTCTAATCTGGTTCCAGAACCCTTTTCTCTCCAAATAAAAGGATCCTTTAATATATCTTCTATTGAGATAAATTCTGAATTGATTTTCCTATCATCTTTTCCTGAGATAATTAAAACTAGCTCATCTTCATAAATTTTATGATATCGCAAACCTGAGCCTTCTACCTTTTCTCCTACAAACCCTAGTTCAACCCTTTTCTCAGCTACATTATCAATTACCCGCCTCGAGCCTATGACCTCTAAATAAAACTTAACCTCTGGATGCTCTCTGTTAAACCCAGCCATTATTTCCGGTAAGTAAACTTCAACTGGAACAGTAGATGCAGAAATATCAATAATTCCACTTAACTTCTCTTTCTCTTTCTGTGTTGCAATAATAGCTTTTTCTCTAATGTTAATCATGTCTGTTGCAAAGTTGTAAAATTCTTTTCCCACTTCTGTTGGGACAATTTCTCTACTCTTACGATTTAATAAAATCACACCAAGCTCTTTTTCTAAGGATGTGACATGCTGGCTAATTGTTGGCTGTGTAAGATACGAGGCATCTGCTGCCTTTGAAAAACTCTTATGCTTCACAACATTAGCAAAGGCTTCAATTTGTCTAAACTCCATATATCCTCCTTTAAAGCTATGCTACTAACACTCTGCTATCATCTATCATAACCGTAATTTTTTTATTATCTAAGGCTTCGAGAAAAGCTAAGCCATATTTCCGTGAAGTATTAGCCATATCTCTAAACTCAGCCAATGTTAGTTTTCCATTAGCTTTAATATGATTCGTCACCATCTCAACCCCTTTATTGTAGCACTCCGTATCCATATAGAATTGATATGTTAGTTTTGTTAGTAGCCCCTTTGACGTAAGGTCCTCTATTATTTGCTTTACTATATTTTTGTCGTTATGCTTAGAAAGAAGCTCATCTGTTTCAGGGAATTCAAACTTTGCATTTACATATTCAGCTAAAATAATAGCTCTTAACTTTTCCTGCTCTGCAGTATATCGTACTTCGAAATCGATTAACGATACAGCGTTGTTTCCAGTCTTTATTTGACCTTTTTCTTCTAGAAGGTTTATAATCCCTTCGACTGCTTTATCATCTTTAAGGAACATTGCATCAGAAAGTCTTTTTCTAAATTCTTCTTTAAGCATACCTACTGATAAAGAATAATCCCCATGATATGTTTCTAGTATTGTTTTTGCTCTATCCCAAATTACATCCAGGAAGTCTATATGCAAGTATTTACCTGGTATTATTTCTATAATAGTGCCTTCCTCTATAAGTTGTCTTGTTAATCTACTTCCAACAGACTTAGGCATAGATATTCTATTTAAAATTTCTATATACGGTGTTAGGTATCGACTTTCTTCAAGTATGTATTGAGCTAGAATTTCTTTATCAGAACCCTTATCTTTTATTTTCAGAGAGTTTAAGACATGGTCTTTGAACCTTTTGTGTTTTTGCGGGTTTGCATCAAGAACTACTCCTCCTCCAATTGTTTCAATCGGAGAATAGAAGCTTAGAATAAATCTATCTCCTTTTTTCACAGCAATTTCCTCTTCAAGTCTAAGCTGTGCATATCCTTCCTCACCCTCCATTAAAACTTCAGCATCTAAAAGAATCCCTTTGCAAAGTACTTCGTCCGAGCCATAATACAAGTGTAATCTTGCCCCATTTGTTATCCCTCTACTTGTTTTTTCAAACATAGAGATTTTCACATCTATCATAGGGGTTGTTTTAAGACTGCCTTTTGCAGCAATTACATCACCTTTACTTAATTCCTCTTTCTTGATATTCGCAAGGTTAATAGCTGTCCTCTGGCCTGCAAAAGCTTGTTCTACTGAATTTCCGTGAACTTGAATATTTC